>CANKIV010000168.1 GCA_947482125.1 Alphaproteobacteria bacterium | reverse complement strand
ATCCCCTTCATCGACAAAAAATTCCGGACGATCGCCAATGCCGATGGACGCGCGCTGTCGGGCCTGTCGCAGGGCGGCATCCAGACCGTGACCATAGGGCTTCGCCACACCGACGTTTTCCACTGGCTGGTGCCGATGAGCGCGGGCGCCGAAAACCAGGGCGACGACCAGTTCATGAAGATCAGCGAAGACATTTTCGCCAATGTCGAGCCGCTGAAGAAGAACCTCAAGCTGCTGCATTTCGTGGTCGGGCGCGAGGACGTGCTGTACCAGCCGGACAAGCGGCTGGCCGACAAGCTCCAGTCGCTGGGGGTGAAGCTCAGCTTCCAGGCCTATCCGGGGATGCACGAATACAAGGTGTGGCGCCGGGGCCTGTATGAAAGCGCGCCGCTGCTGTTCCGCTGACCCGGGAAAAGGATCAGGGAAATAGGCGTTCGGTGGTCCAGGCGTCGGCGGCGGATGCGCGGCTGTAAACCAGCCGGTCATGCAGCCGGAAGGGGCGATCGCGCCAGAATTCGATGCGCAGCGGGGTGATGCGCCAGCCGGTCCAGTAGGGCGGGCGCGGCACCCTGCCGATGCCGTATTTCAGCGCATATTCGGCGATGCGTTTCTCGAACGCCCAGCGCCCTTCCATCGGGCGGGACTGGGGCGATGCCCAGGCGCCGATCTGGCTGTCCTTGGGCCGGGACGCGAAATAGGCGTCGGCCTCGGCGTCGGACACGCGCGACACGGTGCCCTGCACCCGCACCGCCTTCCTCAGGCTCTTCCAGTGGAGGTTGATGGCGGCATGCGGATTGGCGGCAAGCTCTTCGCCCTTGATGCTCTGTTCATTGGAATAGAACACAAAGCCGCTGGCGTCGGCGCCCTTGAGCAGCACCATGCGGACATTGGGGCGGCCGTCCGCATCCGCCGTGGCCAGGGCCATGGCATTGGCATCGTTGGGCTCGGAGGCTTCGGCGTCCTTCATCCAGCCGTGGAACAGCTCGAGCGGATCGGGGCGGGCCGCAATGCCGCCATCGTCCAGAGGACCGCCCATTTCCATGGTCATGGAGCTATTTTTCCTTAGCAGCGCGCCGCCATAGCAGTTTCATTTCAGGCAGGGTAGCCTTGGCGGACGAATGCGCCAAATGCTCAGAATTTTGCCGGTTTTGACCGCCTGTTTCAGCCTCGCGCTGGGGGGGGTGGCTTTCGCCCGCACCGGCAAGGAAATCGCCGCCGTGTTCGATACCGGCATCACCGCCTATGACGCGGGCAATTACGAACAGGCCTTCAGGATCTGGTGGGACCTGCAATATGAGGACGTCGCGGCCATGCGAAACGTGGCCATGATGCTGCGCAAGGGCCAGGGCACCGCCCGCGATCCCAAGCTAGCCGTCAGGATTTACGAGCGGGCGGCGGAAGCGGGCCTGCCCACCGCCCAGGCCGACCTGGCCGACATGCTGCTGAAGGGCGAAGCGGGCGATCCCGATCCCAAGGCGGCGCTGCCCCTGCTGCAGGCCGCCGCGGCCGCGAACCACCCGGTGGCGCAATTCCAGCTCGCCCAGCTGTTCGAAACCGGCGCGAACGGGTTGGTGCCGCAAAATCTCGACGTCGCCCGCCAGCTTTACACTTCCGCCGCCGCCCGCGGCTTGAAGGAGGCCGCCGAGCGGCTGAAGATCATCGGCCCCGCCAACACGCCCACGCCGCCCGCGCCCTCCGGGAGCCAGGCAACCCTCGCGCCCACGCCGCCAGCCGCCCGGCCCTAGTGCACCCCAACTGGCAAGAACCAAATCCCTGCCTATATTGGGATAAAGGCAGATTCGGATGAACGACCCCTACAAAATTCTCGGCGTGCCCAAGACGGCCAGCGAAGCCGAAATCAAAAAGGCGTTTCGCGCCCTGGCCAAGAAGCATCATCCCGACAAGCATGCGGGAGATGCGAGCGCCCAGAAACGCTTCCAGGAAATCTCCGGCGCCTATGACATTCTGGGCGACAAGGAAAAGCGCGCCCAGTTCGACGCGGGCGCCATCGGTGCCGACGGCAATCCGCGCGGCTTCGATCCGCGCCAGGGGGGCTTTCGCCAGGGCAATCCGTTCGGCGGTGGCGGTTTCGATCCGCGCCAGGGAGGTGGAGCGGGCGGCTTCAAGTTCAGCTTCGATGAAGCGCCGGGCGGGGCTGCGGGCTTTGAGGATATTTTCGCCGACCTGATGGGCGGCGGACGAAAGCGCGGCGCGCCGCGCGCGGCCCCAGGCGAGGATTTTTCCGCCGCCGTCACGGTCAGCTTCGCGGAAGCCGCCAGCGGCGGCACCCGCCGCATCGTGCTGCAGAATGGCGAACAGATCGACGTCAAGATTCCGGTCGGCGTGAAGGACGGCCAGGTGGTGCGGGTCAAGGGCCGGGGCGGCGCGGGGCGCGGCGGCGGGCCCAATGGCGATATCCTGCTGCAGGTCTCGGTCGCCGCGCATCCTTCCATGACACGCGACGGCAACGACATCCGCACCGATGTGCCGGTGACGCTGAAGGAAGCGGTGCTGGGCGGCAAGGTGCCGGTGCCAACCCTTACGGGCACGGTGTCCCTGTCGGTGCCGCCCAATTCCAACACCGGCACCACCCTGCGCCTGAAGGGCAAGGGCATCGGGGCGCATGGCGCGACTCCGGCGGGCGACCTCTATGTCCGGCTGGTGGTCCAGCTGCCTGACAAGCCCGACGACGCCCTGCGCGAGTTCCTCGCCGGCTGGCCAGGGAACTATGACCCCCGTGCAAAAACGCGATAAGCGACTGATTCACAACGATTTTGTTTGTACGGAAAATCCTTTTCGCGAACTGGCCTATTCAGGGTAAATGACTAGGGTTCGCGCACGAATTTCGGGGAAATTGCATGTCATTTCAGGGGCTCATGAAGGGCAAACGCGGCCTTATCATGGGCGTGGCCAATCAGCATTCCATCGCCTGGGGCATTGCCCAGGTGCTGCATGAAGCAGGCGCGGAGCTGGCTTTCTCCTATCAGGGCGATCTGTTCAAGAAGCGCGTGATCCCGCTGACCGAACCGATGAAGCCCGCGGCGCTGATCGATTGCGACGTGACCGATCCCGCCTCGCTGGACGCCGCCTTCGCCCAACTGGGCAAGGTGTGGGACAGCCTGGATTTCGTGGTCCATGCCATCGCCTTTTCCGACAAGGACCAGCTCAAGGGCCGGTATGTGGAAACCACGGCGGACAATTTCCGCATGACCATGGATATCTCCTGCTACTCCTTCACCGCCGTGGCGCAACGCGCCGAAAAGCTGATGACGGGTGGCGGTTCGCTGGTGACGCTGTCCTATTACGGCGCCGAACAGGTGATGCCGCACTACAACGTGATGGGCGTGGCCAAGGCGGCGCTGGAAACCAGCGTGAAGTATCTCGCCGAGGATCTGGGCAAGAAGAAGATCCGCGTCAACTCGATTTCCGCCGGCCCGATCAAGACCCTGGCCGCCAGCGGCATCGGCGATTTCCGCTACATCCTGAAATGGAACGAATACAACTCGCCCCTGCGCCGCAACGTGACGCAATCGGAAGTCGGCCAGTCAGCGCTGTTCCTGCTGTCGGACCTGTCCAGCGCGGTAACGGGAGAAAACCTGCATGTCGATGCCGGCTATCACGTTGTCGGCATGAAGGCGGTGGATGCGCCCGACATCAGCGTCAACAAGCCGGATGACGCCCCCGGAGCATGATCTCCGATCATGCGACCAGAAGAATAAGCCTCAAGCCCGGACTGACGCTCTATTTCGCGCGCCACGGCCAGACCGAAGCCAATGTCCAGAAGCGTTTCCAGGGCTGGTCGCGCGATACCGCACTGACGCCGCTGGGCCTGACCCAGGCCGCCGATGTCGGGGCCATCCTGAAGCGCGAGTTGGGCGACGCGCCCGGCATCGCCATGGTCGCCAGCCCCCTGCCCCGCGCACGCAAAACCATGGAGATCGTTCGCGCCGCGCTGGACCTGACGCCGGAGAATTACACCACCGACAACCGGCTGAAGGAAATCAACCTGGGCAACTGGGACGGGCTCACCGACGATGAAGCCCGCGCCGTCAGCCCGATCCTGTTTTCCCAGCGCGGCAACGACAAATGGCATGTGCGGGTGCCGGGCGGCGAGAATTACGCCGAGGTGGCGGCGCGGGTCAGCGACTGGATAAACGAGCTGGAACACGACACCGTCGCGATCAGCCATGGCGCCACCACACGCATCCTGAGGGGCCTGCTGGCGGGGCTGGACTGGAAGGCCATGAGCGCCCTGGACGAGCCGCAGGGCGTGGTTTTCCGGGTCCGGGGCAATGACGTGGTCCGGCTGGACCCCTGATTTGAATTAATGCCCCAAATCGGGGTATTTCCAACCCATGTCCCATAACACCTTCGGCCACCTCTTCCGCGTCACCACCTTTGGCGAAAGCCATGGGCCGGCAATCGGCTGCGTGGTGGATGGCTGCCCGCCGGGCATCGAACTGACCGAGTTTGATATCCAACCCTGGATGGAAAAGCGCCGCCCCGGCCAGAGCAAGTTCGTCACCCAGCGCCAGGAGCCGGATACGGTGAAGATCCTGTCCGGCGTGTTCCAGGACGAGCGCATGGCGGCGCAGGTCACCACCGGCACGCCCATCGGCTTGCTGATTGAAAACACCGACCAGCGCTCAAAAGACTATGGCGACATCCGCGACAAATTCCGTCCCGGCCATGCCGATTATACCTACGACGCCAAATACGGCGTGCGCGACTATCGCGGCGGCGGAAGGCAGAGCGCACGCGAAACCGCGACCCGGGTCGCGGCGGGCGCCATCGCGCGCAAGGTGCTGGACAAGCTCTATGGCAAGGTCACCATTCGCGGCGCCCTGGTGCAGATGGGCACGCAGAAGATCGCCCGCGCCAACTGGTCGTGGGATGCGGTGAACGGAAATCCCTTCTTCTGCCCCGATGCCAGCGCGGCGGCGGAATGGGAAAGCTATCTGGAAGGCATCCGCAAGAACGGCTCCTCGGTCGGCGCCATCATCGAAGTCGTCGCGGAAGGCATCCCCGCCGGCCTGGGCGCGCCGGTCTATGCCAAGCTGGACAATGAACTGGCCTCGGCACTGATGAGCATCAACGCGGTCAAGGGCGTGGAGATCGGCGACGGATTCGCCACCGCCGCCCTCACCGGCGAGGAAAATGCCGACGAGATGCGGATGGGCGCGGACGGCAAGCCCGTCTTTCTGGCCAATCATGCCGGCGGCATCCTGGGCGGCATTTCCACGGGCCAGCCCATTGTGGCGCGCTTCGCGGTCAAGCCGACCTCGTCCATTCTCAGCCCGCGCCGGACAATCGAAAAATCCGGCACGGAAACCGACATCGTCACCAAGGGGCGTCACGACCCCTGCGTCGGCATTCGCGCCGTGCCGGTTGGCGAAGCGATGATGGCCTGCGTGCTCGCCGACCAGGCGCTGCGCCATCGCGGACAGGTCGGCTAAGAAGAACCTCTTACTGCGGCGGCCACGGCCCCGGTCCCTGCATGCGGGCGGGATAGGGCCCGGTGATGTCCACCGCCTTGTCTCCCGGCTTGGGCAGCGCAAAGGCGATCAGGACCTGACGATAGAGCGAATTTTCCCGCGGCGACGGACGGCGCGCATTGCCCTGTCCGCCCGCGGCGATGACCACATACTGGCGGCCATCCTTGCCCATATAGGTCATCGGCCCTGCATCGGAAGACGCCGGCATCT
>CANKIV010000167.1 GCA_947482125.1 Alphaproteobacteria bacterium | reverse complement strand
GTGCCACGTCCGCGATCTTGAAGACATGGGTGACATTGGCATCCACCACCCATTTCAACTGCTCCGTGTCAGCCGCCAGGAAGGCGGCGCGGCGCGTCCTGTGCCAGATGGATCACGTCTTCGAGCGTGGGGACGGCGGCGTTTTCCACCACCTGCAACAGCGGATGTTTCCGCGCATAGTCGCCGCCCGGCTCAGGATGACCGACATCGAACTGCCGCAGCTCGGCCAGGGACAGATCCTTGATGCGCGGACCCGGCGGGGACAGCCACACACCTTGTTTGCGCGCCAGGCCCGGCTTCAGACGAAAATCGTGATGCACCACCACCGCGCCATCGCGCGACAGCTGCACATCCAGTTCCGCCCCGTCATAGCCGCAGGCGATGGCGTCGGCGAAAGCGGCCAGGGTATTTTCGGGCCACAGCGCCGCGCCGCCGCGATGGGCGATGTTCATCATGCGGGTTTCTGCAGCCAGAACTGATACATGCCCGCAAAGGTATCGGAATGGTCCTGCTCGAATGCCTGCCAATGATCCAGATTTGTGGCGCCGGGATCGTCCGGGAACCGCGCCCTGTAGGCGGCCAGCACATCGTCATCGATGGCAAATCCGAGCAAGGTCAGGTCATGCTCGCGCAGAAACCGGCCGATCCCGTCCAAAGTCAGATGATGTTCCTGAACATGGAACAGCAGATCGCGGCAGGTGCTGGTGGTGAAAAAATCCGCCGTATGGAGAAGCATGTCGCGCTGGTCGCTGTGTTCCGCCAGATGCTGGCGCGCCTTGCGGATGTCATCCGTGGTCGAACCTTGCGCGCGCGGCAGGTTGCGCCGCGCCACCTGGCTGTAAAAGCCAAGCCGCATGACCCCGCAGGGGCGCAGCAGCGACAGCAACACGCGCCAGCCGGCAAAGGGGTCCGCCAGATGGTGCAGGACTCCAACCGCTTCGATCATGTCGAACCGGCGATCCAGCGATCCCATCTCCAGCAAATCCGCCTGGGCATATTCGATCTCCAGGCCCATTTCCCGGGATTTCCGCGCCGCATGGCCCAGGCTGTAGCGGCTGAGATCGACGGCCAATATCCGCGCGCCCTGGAATTTCTGCGCCGTCTCGATGGCGTTGCGGCCGGTGCCGCAACCCGCAATCAGCATGT
The DNA here is from genome assembly GCA_947482125.1 of Alphaproteobacteria bacterium. Classification (GTDB taxonomy): domain Bacteria; phylum Pseudomonadota; class Alphaproteobacteria; order Micropepsales; family Micropepsaceae; genus Rhizomicrobium. The sequence goes on along the minus strand of CANKIV010000167.1, from coordinate 4,588 downwards.
CGATGCCATCATCCACGCCGATCGGCTTCACGGACGCAAAGGGAAATGTCTGCCGCAGATGGAGGAGCAAATCTTCCGGCTCCGCCGTGCCGCACCTGACCCAGCGCGGATAGGGATTGTCCTCATACTGGGCCCGGACCAGCCGGGAGCCCGCATCCGCAATCTCGGTCAATCGCACAATGGCGTCGCGCGCCCGCCGCTCTTCTTCCGGCTCGCGAATTTGCTGCGTCAGGACGTCTTCCACCGCAGGCGGCCAGGGCCTTTCCAGCAACCGGCCGGACGATGGCAGCGGCAGCAGCGGGAAATAGGCCGCCACGGCGAGCGGCCATCCGGCCGGTATGGGCGCATCCGCTTGCAGGGCTGCCGCCAGCCTGTCCCGCAGTTCAGCAGCCTGCGCGCCTTCGTCCTCGTCCTGACTGAAGACATACTCATTGATGAAGCACTGCTGGGCCAGCGCGCTGGCAAAATCCAGATCGCCTTCCCGCCCGCCCAGGACGTCCTGGAGGAAATCGCGCCGGGCCCTGGTCAGCCGCCTCTCCAGGTCCATGTCCAGGTTCGGCGTCAGCCGCAGCAAGGCCTGGAGCAAGGCATCGCCCGCAAGATCGGGATTGTGCTTGATGATATTGGCGCAAACCCGGGCCAGATCGCCGGGCCGATCCCAATTCTCCTGCAAGGCGCGCAGCAAGAACGGGCGCAAGCTTTCGGCCACGCCTTCAAAGCGGCCATCCTTCACGCAGGCGACGAAAATCCTCTTGCTTTGCGCCGTCTCCATCAGCGCCAGCGCGCGCAGAACGGACTCCAATGCACCGCGCCGCTCGCCTTGTGCCAGAAGCGCCAGCGCCAGATGGTTCAGGACATCGGGCTGGTCCGGCCCCATCTCAAGCGCGCGCCGAAGATATTGCGTGGCCTCCACCGGCTTTCCCGTGGCGCGCAGGACCGCGCCAAGATTGCCATGCGCATTGGGCAAATCGGGCGCCAGCGCGAGGGCCTTGCGCAAACACGCCGCGGCCTCGGCCAGTTCTCCTGTCTGCATCAGCAGCACGCCGAGATTGTTCAGCCCATCGGGCTGGCCTGGATCGAGTCTCAGGGCGGCGCGGCTGGCGGCAATCGCTTCGTCCCACCGGCCCAACGCGCCCAGCACAAGCCCCAGATGGCCGTGATAGGGCGCAGCCGACGCATTCTGCGCCAGCGCCTTGCCGATCAGTTCCACCGCCGCGTCATACTGGCCAGCCTGATAGGCGATGACGCCCAGCCGGTGCAGACTGTCGGCATGGCGCGGCTCGGCGCTCAACACCCGCCGATACAACTGCTCGGCTTCGGCCAGCCGGCCGGCGTGATGGAACTGAACCGCGCCCGCGAAAATTTCGCGGACGCTGGCCGGCGACGGTCCGGCAGGTTGCGCGGCCTTGCTTGCGCGGCGTTCTTTGCGGTTCATCATTCCGCCGTTTTTCTTGTCTTATGTTGCGGCAGACATACTGCGCAAAAGGCGGGAAGTCCGCTATACCCTCCGGCCCGCTTGACCGGTTTTTCGTTCAGATTGTAGCAGACATGACGTCCCCACCCGCTCCCACATCGCCCGCGATCCCGGCCCACCGCCATCATGCCTGGCTGCTGGAAAGCCGCGAACTGCTGCGCCTGGCGGTGCCGCTGGCCGCCACCCAGCTGGCGCAGATGGCGATCCTGGCCACCGACACCATCATGCTGGGCCATTACAGCAAGGAAGCGCTGGCGGCAGGCGCATTGGGCAACACCGTCTATTTCCTGATGTGGCTGCTGGGCTGCGGCATTCCCATGGCGGTGTCGCCGGTGATCGCGCATATCCAGGGTGCGCACAGCAACGGCAGGCCCGGCCGCGACCGGCACGGCGTGCGCACCGCCGTGCGCATGGGCCTGTGGTCCGTCGCCATCGTCTCGCTGCCGCTGATGGGCCTGCTGTTCTTCACCCAGCCCATGCTGATCTTTTTCCGCCAGCAGCCGGCGCTGGCGGCGGATGCCGCCATCTTCACTTCGGCCATCGCCATCGGCCTGCCTTTCGCTTTGGGTTTTCAGGTGCTGCGCAGCTTTTCGACGGCTCTATCCCATGCGGTGCCGCCCATGGTGGTGCTGATCCTGGCCATCCTGTTCAACGCCCTGGCCGACTATGCCCTTATCTTCGGGCATTTCGGTTTTCCGCGCCTGGGCATCATGGGCGCGGGTTTCGCCAGCGCCAGCTCCAACATCTTCGCCTTCCTGGCCATGCTGGCCATCGCCCTGGGTTTTCCGGTGCTGAAGCGCTACCGCATCCTGCACCGGTTGACGCAGGCTGACTGGACGACCTTCCGCGAATTGTTCCGGCTGGGCCTGCCCATAGGCATTACCATGGTGTTCGAGGTGGCGCTGTTCAATGGCGCAGCGCTGGCCATGGGCACCTTCGGCCTGGCGCCGCTGGCGGCGCACCAGATCGCCATCACCATCCCCTCCATCACCTTCATGGTACCGCTGGGCATCGGACTGGCCGCGACCGTGCGGGTGGGGATGGCGGCGGGCGCGGGCGATGCCGCGGGCGCGCGCCGCGCCGGCTTCACCGCCATCGCCATGGCGGGGCTGTTCATGTGCGCCATGGCGATGGTGCTGCTGCTGTGGCCGCGCCAGATCGCGAACCTGTGGCTGCCCGACATTCCCGCCAATGCCGATGTGCTGGCGCTGGCGGTGAGTTTCCTGTTCATCGCCGCTGCCTTCCAGCTGGTGGACGGCATCCAGGTCGCCGCCTCGCTGAGCCTGCGCGGATTGAAAGACGCGGCCGGCCCGATGTGGTTGGCGGGCGCGTCCTATTGGCTGGTCGGGGCGCCCACCAGCCTGCTGCTGGGTTTCACCTTCGGCATGCAGGGCATTGGCATCTGGCTGGGGCTGGCCTTCGGCCTGCTGGTGGCGGCGATCACCCTGACGACGCGGTTCGCCTTGCTGTCAAAAAAACCGCTGCAGCGCGAACAGTAACGCCGCCGCAATCACCGCCAGAACCGCGATAAGCGCGACGCGGGTAGGACGGGAGCGTCTTTCCTGTTCCGCCGCGATCTGGCGTGCCGTATCGGGATGCAGCCGCACCCCGCCTTCAGCCACCATCTGCGACAAGCCTTCCGCATTGCGCACCAGTTGCGGCAGGTCCTGCGCCAGCCTGCCTAGGGCGCCGAAGGTTTCGCTGGCGCGATTCAACGCCGCTTCCGGCCCGATATTGCCGGCAACCCATTTCTCCGCCACCGGACGGGCGGCTTCCCAGATGTCGAAATCCGGATCAAGGCCGCGGCAGACCCCTTCCACCACCACCATGGTTTTCTGCAGCAGCATCAGTTGCGGCTGGGCCTGCATGTCGAAGCGGCGGGTGGTTTCGAACAACTGCCCCAACAGGCGGGCGATGGAAACCTCGCGGGCGCCGCGCCCGAAAATCGGTTCGCCGATCGCACGCAGCGCCTGGGCGAAGGTCTCGATGGCATGTGTGGTGGGAACGAAGCCGAATTCGTAATGCAGCTCGGCAACCCTGCGATAGTCGCGCTGCAGGAAGCCCGCCAGGGTACCAGCCATGAAACGGCGCATATCGGCATCCAGGCGCCCCATGATGCCGAAATCCACCGCCGCCAGCCGGCCCTCGCCGTCAATGAACAGATTGCCGGGATGCATGTCGGCGTGGAAAAAGCCGTCCCGCAGCGCCTGGGTCAGGAAACTGCGCATCACCAGCACCGCCACCTGCTTGGGATCGCGGCCCGCCGCCGCGATGGCGGTGATATCGCGCACCGAAACGCCGTCGATCCATTCGCTGGTCAGCACCGAGGCCGAAGTGCGCGTCCAGTCGATATGCGGCACGCGGAACTCCGCTTCGCCGCGCGTGCGTTCATACAGTTCCGAGGCCGCCGCCGCCTCCATGCGCAGGTCCAGTTCCAGCGCCACGCTTTGCGCCAGCGTTTCCACCAGCGCCATGAAACGCAGCCGCCGCGCTTCGACGGAGAATTTTTCAGCGAGATTCGCAAATAGCGCAAAGGCCTGCAGATCGCGAGTAAAGTCTTCGCGTATTCTGGGCCGCAGGATCTTTACCGCTACCCGTACCGGCGGTTCGTCGCTGGTCTGGGCGCGGTGCACCTGGGCGATGGAGGCGGCCGCCAGCGCCGCCCCAAAGCTGGAGAACAGCGCTTCCACCGGCTTGCCGAACGCCCGCACGATCTCGGCGCGAGCCGCCGCGTCAGGAAATGGCGGCAGGCGGTCCTGCAGATGCTCCAGCGCGATGGCGACATCGGCGCCGACAATATCGGGCCGCGTCGCCAGCATCTGGCCCAGCTTGATATAGGCGGGCCCGAGCCGTTCCAGCGCGCCGGAAAGCCGCACGCCGGCGTCGGGCTTGCCCGCCCGAAACGCCAAAGCGGGCCCGGACAACAGGCGCGCGGCATGGACCAGACGCAGGAAATTCGAAACCGCGCCCATTACAGCCGCCAGGCGGAATGCATCGCGGCGATGCCGCCGGACAAGTTGCGAATCTTCACCTGGGACAGACCGGCATCGGTGATCATGTGCGCGAATTTCGCCTGGGGCGGAAAGCGGCGGATGCTTTCGGCCAGATAGCGAT
>CANKIV010000166.1 GCA_947482125.1 Alphaproteobacteria bacterium | reverse complement strand
CGAAGGCCTCACGCAATTGTTCGACACCGCCGATGTAGGTCAGGACAACCCGCGCGTAGCTGACGGTCATCGCCGTCACGGTCATGCCCGTGACATTGCTGACACTGGCCAGCTGGCCCTGCAGATCGCCCCATTGCGCCAGCGACGCGATCCGCACGTCGGCGATCAGGCGTCCGCGCTGGCTGAAATCGATCGAATTGCGCGTCTTCCACAGATCTTCGATGGCGCGCACCGCGGCCTGCGCCGCGGCGGGGTAGGTGGTGCTGACGGTCTGCACCATCGGCACATCGACGCTGACCCGCGCCGGGGTTTCGCCCAGGCCCAGGCGGCGGATATTCACCGTCATTTTTCCATTGGCATACACCGCCTGCACCAGCGCCACTTCGGTGACGCGATTGCGCGCAGCCGCGGCGGCGACATCGTTCCACCCGGCGCTTTCAAAACTCAGTCCCGCCAGTTCGGCCTCGCTTTCCGCTCCCGCCACGGTGAAAGGCACCAGAGCGTCGCGGAAGCTGGGAGCCATCAGCGACTGCGCCCAGGGCCCGCGGCCGAAGCCCGGCGACATGGGAATCACCAGGATACGCTTGGCCGTGGTCTGGGAGAACGCGATGTTGGCGGCGCGCAGCATCCGCGCCACCCCGTCCGGGTTGAACATGTAGGTGACGTCCGCGACATAGCGGGTGGTGGAGCGGCGCTCGTTGGCAATGGTGTAGCCGCGGCTGACGCGCAGCAGCGCCTGCGCATCCAGCCCCGGCTGGCGGGCCCAGTCGGCCTGGCGGGTAAGACGACGGTACAGGACCTGGAACGCCCGGCTGCGGCCCTGGGCGATGGCGGCATTCAGGGCCTCGGTCGAGGAGGCACCGCCCGCATCCACATGGACATTGGGGACGGTGTAGAGCGAATCCTGCGCCCGCGCCGGGATGGCGGCGAATGCCGCCGTGACGAATAGAAGGGCGAGGACAATAAGACTGCGCGGATGCATGGGACGCCTGTTGGAAGCGGCGCGACTATACTGGCCGGGCCGGGCGGGCGAAAGACGTCTAACTCCGTGCCAAAACAGGCAAAATTACGACCAGCGACGCTGCCTGTGCGTGTTCCGCCGCCCCGCCTTGCGCCCCCCGGCCCGGCTATTTAAACGAAAGCCCATGTCGGAACGGAAAAACGGCCTGACTTACAAGGACGCGGGCGTGGATATCGACGCCGGCGAAGCACTGGTGACGCGCATCGGCCCCGCCGCCAAGGCAACGCGGCGGCCAGGCGCGGATGCGGACCTTGGCGGGTTCGGCGGGCTGTTCGACCTGAAGGCCGCCGGTTTCAAGGACCCGATTCTGGTTTCCGGAACCGATGGCGTCGGCACCAAGCTGAAGCTGGCCATCGACACAAAGCGCTTTGACGGCATCGGCCAGGACCTGGTCGCCATGTGCGTCAACGACATTGTCGTGCAGGGCGCCGAGCCGCTCTTCTTCCTGGACTATTACGCCACCGGCAAGCTGGAGGTGGAATCCGCCGCCATCGTGGTCGAAGGCATCGCGCGGGCGTGCAAGGAATCGGGCTGCGCCCTGATCGGTGGCGAGACGGCGGAAATGCCCGGCCTCTACGCCAAGGGCGATTTCGACCTGGCCGGCTTTACGGTGGGCGCGGTCGAACGCGACGCCATACTGCCGAAACTATCCGGCATGAAGGCCGGCGACGTGCTGATCGGCATTCCGTCCAGCGGCGTGCATTCCAATGGCTATTCGCTGGTGCGCAAGGTGGTGGAGAAATCCGGTCTCGCCCTGGACGCCGCCGCGCCTTTCGCGCCGGGCAAATCCTTGGGCGAAGCCCTGCTGACCCCCACGCGGCTGTATGTGAAAGACGCGCTGACGGCGATGAAGACCGGCGGCGTCAAGGGCCTGGCCCACATCACCGGCGGCGGCATCACCGACAATCTGCCGCGCTGCCTGCCGGACGGGCTGGACGGCGAAGTCGACCTGTCGGCCATCGCGGTGCTGCCGGTCTTCTCCTGGCTGGCGAAACAGGCCGGCATCGCGGAAAGTGAAATGCTGCGCACCTTCAATTGCGGCATCGGCATGGTGGCGGTGACCGACGAGGCCCAGGCCGATGCGGTGATCGCGGCCTTCGGCGGCGGCATGCGGATTGGCAAGCTGGTGGCCGGGTCGGGCGAGGCCAAGACGGTCTATCGCGGGGCCTTAAAGCTTTGAAGCGCGTCGCCGTTCTGATTTCCGGGCGGGGCAGCAATCTCGGTTCCCTGATCGAGGCGGCGGGCGGCAGTTACAAGATCATTCTCGTCATTTCCAACGTCGAAGGCGTGGCCGGACTGGACCGTGCCCAGGCCGCAAACATTCCCACCCAGGTCATCCCGCACGGCGGCAAGACGCGCGAAAGTTTCGATGGCGAAATCGACGCGGCGCTGCGCGCGGCAAATGCCGAGATCGTGGTGCTGGCCGGCTTCATGCGCATCCTGTCCGATGGCTTTGTGCGCGGCTGGGAGGGAAAACTCATCAACATCCACCCTTCCCTGCTGCCTGCCTACAAGGGCACGCGGGTGCATGAACGGGTGATCGAGGCCAAAGAGGCCCTGTCGGGCGCGTCGGTGCATTTCGTGGTGCCGGAACTGGATGCCGGGCCGGTCATCGCCCAAGCCTCCGTGCCTGTTTATCCCGCCGACTCGCCGCAAATTCTGGCAGACCGGGTGCTGGACGTAGAGCACAAGCTATATCCCGAAGCCCTCAGACTGCTGGCCGACGGCAAGGTGAAACTGCAGAACGGGCTGGCGGTTTTCACCTAGCCTGGCGCGCGATCTCGGCCGAAATTTCCCAAAGCCGCCTGGCATCGACATCGTTGCGCGCTTCGGCGGTGGGCTGGGTGATGGCGCATTCATGGAAATATTCGCCGGTCACGCCCTCCACCGCATGCGATGCGGCCAGATAGACGATGGTCTTGGCGCCCTCTTCCGGCGAGATTGCACCGATCAGCTTGGCGACCTTGAACAGCGCCCGCAAGAAGCCGCCGCTATGGTCGCCGAAGCGGGTGGCGACAAAGCCGGGATGCAGCGCATTGGCGGTGACGCCCGGCGGAACGCGGCGCGCCAGTTCGCGGTTGAACAGGATGTTGGCCAGCTTGGAGCGGGAATAGACCGCAAAGCCCGAATAGCTGCGTTTGGACTGCAGGTCACTGAAATCCAGCTTCGCGCCGCGATGGGCGTTCGAGGCGACGGTGACGATACGCGCGCCGCGCTCAAGCCGGGGCAGCAGGGCATTGGTGATGACGAAATAGGCCATGTGGTTGAGGGCGAAAGTCATCTCCAGCCCGTCGCCGGTTTCCTGCCTTGCGTTGAACAGCGCCCCCGCATTGTTGACCAGGACATCGATGCGCGCCAGCTGCGCCAGTTCCGCGCCGACCCGTTTCATTTCCGCAAGGCTCGAAAGCTCGGCCATGTGCATGACATGGTCCACCTTGGGATTGGCGGCGCGCAGCTTCGTCATGGTCTCGTCGGCACGCCGCTTGTCGCGGGCCGTGAAGACGATGCGGGCGCCTTTCTCGGCCAGCCGTATCGCAGCGACTTCGCCGATGCCGGACGTCGCCCCGGTGATGATGACGGTCTTGCCTTCCATGCTCATACGAAAAAGGCTCCCGGGTTGCGGGAGCCTTTTATCACGCTATGGCGTGGAACTCGACTTAGCCAACAATGTCCAAGTCACGGAAGAAGAACTTGATCTCGTTGGCGGCGGCTTCCGGGGCATCGGAACCGTGCACCGAATTGGCCTCGATGCTTTCGGCGAATTCCTTGCGGATGGTGCCCGCTGCGGCATTGGCCGGGTTGGTCGCGCCCATCACTTCGCGGTTCTTGGCGATGGCGCCCTCGCCTTCCAGCACCTGCACCACAACCGGGCCCGAGATCATGAACTGGACCAGGTCCTTGAAGAAGGGACGCTCGCGATGCACGCCGTAAAAGGCTTCGGCATCGGCTTGGCTCAGGCGGATGCGGCGCGACGCCACGACCTTGAGACCGGCATCCTCGAACTTGGCGATGATCTTGCCGGTGAGGTTCCGGCGCGTGGCGTCCGGCTTGATGATCGAAAGGGTGCGCTCGGTGGCCATGGGGACTCCAGAAAGTTAAAAGCGGGCGCGTTATGCATTGGGTGAGCCGGGACAGCAAGAGGTCCAGTGGACCTCTTGCCCGGCGAACGCCGCAGGGGCTTGGCGCAGCCAAGCCGCGAGGCCGGACTGCGGCCCGAAAGGGCCTTGCTGGCAGGCTATGACTGGTTATAAGGCCCCACAAATGCTGGCAATTGACAACATTGTGGTCCGGATCGCGGGGCGGGAGATTCTCTCCGGCGCCACCGCCAACCTGCCCGCGGGCCGGCGCATCGGCCTGGTGGGCCGCAATGGCGCGGGCAAGTCCACCCTGTTCAACGTCATTCTGGGCCGGCTGCATCCCGATGACGGCGAGGTCAGCTGGCCCAATGCCTGGCGGGTGGGCGCGGTGGCGCAGGAAGCGCCCGGCACCGATGTCAGCCTGATCGACACAGTTTTGGAAGCCGATCAGGAGCGGCTGTCGTTGCTGGCGGAAGCCGAGCACGAAACCGACGGTCACCGGCTGGGCGACATTTATCACCGGCTGGAAGCGATCGACGCCTATACCGCCCCGGCCCGCGCCGCCGAAATTCTGGCGGGCCTTGGCTTCTCGGCGGAAGACCAGCTTCGTCCCTGCAAGGAATTTTCCGGTGGCTGGCGCATGCGCGTCGCGCTGGCGGCGATCCTGTTTTCGGCGCCCGATCTTTTGCTGCTGGACGAGCCCACCAACTATCTGGATCTTGAAGGCGTGCTGTGGCTGGAAAACTTCATCCAGAAATATCGCGGCACCATCCTGATCGTCAGCCATGACCGCGACCTGCTCAATACGGGGTGCGAATTCATCCTGCATCTGGAGCGCGGCAAGCTGAAGCTCTACACTGGCGGCTACGACACTTTCATGGCCACCCGGGCAGCTGCGCGCGCCAATGACATGGCCTTTGCGAAAAAGCAGGAAGCCGCCCGCGCCCACATGCAAAAATTCGTCGACCGCTTCAAGGCGTCGGCGGCCAAGGCGGCGCAGGCGCAAAGCCGCATGAAGATGCTGGCCAAGATGGCGAATGTGGAAGTGCCGCCCGACGAGCATGTCGCGCCCATCCGCATCCCCCAGGCGACCCCCGCCTCCCCGCCGCTGATCACCATGGACCGCGCCAGCGTCGGCTATGAAGCCGGCAAGCCGATCCTGACGGGCATGTCCTTCCGCTTCGACCCGGAAGACCGCGTCGCGCTCTTGGGCAAGAACGGCAACGGCAAATCCACCATGGCCAAGCTGCTGGCCGGCAAGCTGGAAGTGATGGGCGGCGAGTTCACGCCGGCGCGCAAACTGGTGGTGGGCTATTTCGCCCAGCATCAGGCCGAGGAACTGGATACCACCGTTACGCCAATCGTCACGCTGCAACGTATGCGTCCCAAGCTGACCCTGGAACAGGTGCGCGGGCAGCTTGGCGGCTTCGGTTTCGCCCAGGACAAGCAGAACACCGCCGTCGGCAAACTGTCGGGCGGCGAACGGGCCCGGCTGATGCTGGCGCTGGCGACCCTGGACAAGCCCAATCTTCTCATTCTCGACGAACCGACCAACCATCTGGACATCGATGCGCGCAACGAGCTTCTGACGGCGCTGAACGATTTCGACGGCGCCGTGATCCTGGTCAGTCATGACCGCCGCCT
>CANKIV010000165.1 GCA_947482125.1 Alphaproteobacteria bacterium | reverse complement strand
TACCCCATTCGGTACCGGCCATCATGCTGGCATTGAAGGAACTGTAACCGTCGGCAAAGCCCTTCGAGACATTGCCCATGAAGCCCTGATAATTGTCCCGCGTCACAAAATTGATGACACCGGTGATGGCGTTCGCGCCGTAGATCGAGGAGGCGCCGTCCGGCAGCACGTCGACCTGGCGCAGCACGATGGTCGGGATAACGCCCGCATCCGGCGCGGTGGCCAGGCCGCTGATGCCGACCAGATTGTGTCCGTCCAGCAGGAGCAGCGTCGAGGATCCGCCGGTGATGTTCTGGGCGGGGTTATAGCGGATGGAGGGCCGCACGCCGCCGATATTGATGGCGGTGGGCGGGTTGGTCTGGGTATTGAAGGTGTTGGCGATCTGCGGAATTTGATTCAGAATTTCATTGGTCGTGAGGGCGCCGGTAGCCCTGATCGCGCTGGCATCGACGGTGATCAGGTTGGTGCCGCCCGGGGCGATGCCCCTGATGCTCGTGCCGGTGGCGGTGACCGTGACCTGTTCGACCGGCGCGTCCTGGGCGAAGGCGCCCCCCGCGAGTACCGTCGCAAGCGCACCCAATGATGCGCCGCACAAAAGCTTCTTCACAAAGCGCATATCAACGTTCATTGGCGTCCCCCGTGTGTTGCAAGCTCTGCGTTAGCAGGCCTCAATCTTGGGCTCGACGGTGCCGGGGGGTAAAAAAACTGTCAAGAAAACCGCCACAGGCTCTCTCACACCGTGAGAGTGTTGACAGGATAGGCGGCGCGTCGGCTGCGAGCACAGCGCCGCGGCTGGGATCAAAAACTAGGACAGGCCCCGTTGCTCCGGGGTCCGTTTGATCCATTTGTAGACAGCAAGCGAGTTTTTCCAGAAGAATTTTTCCGCCGCCTGGCGGCCTCTTACGGAAAAATACTCGCGCACAAGAGCAACCGTGTCCGGCAGTTCGGAAACGCCGACGGCATTGGGCCAATCGCTGCCGAACACCACGCGATCCTCACCGAAATGGCACATCAACATGTCGAGGCGCTCACGATGGGCAGCCAGGCCACGCTCGATCACGGGAGGGGTCGTCAGTGGACGGCGGGGATGCACGATTTCGGAGAGCTTGGTCCAGATGTTCCTGCGCTGGGACATCTCTTTCAGCGCCGCCTGATACTGATCGAAATTCTCAGGTGCCGGATCAAAGGCCGGCAGGTGATCCAGAACAATCCGCAAGTCCGGGACTTTGTCGTTCACGCGGATGGCGGCCTGCAACAGCGCGATATTCTGGTTCGCAGTTTCCAGCACAAGGTCATGTTCGGCGAGACGCTTCAAACCCTCGATGAATTGCGGGTTATCCACTTGCCCGGGCAGGTCATATCCCCACACATTTCCATACCGAATGCCGCGAAAAAGCGGATTCTTGGCATAGCGGTCCAGATACTCGCCGAACTCGAGTTTCTCCGGCCGCAAATTTCCGATGGTGCCGACCATCATCGGTTCCGGCTGAATGGTTTCCAATACCCAGAGATTGTCTTCGATCCACGGACTGGCATCGACCTGGATCACCCCCACGATTCCCAGTGGCTTGGCAATCTTGGCGTACATGGACGGCAAGGCGACACCGCCGGGATAGGAGCGCCCGCCTTTGTATGGCGCGCCCTGGGGCCGATTGGCGTCGAACAGGTGAATGTGACAATCGATGATGGGAATATCATCGATCGTGGCCGATTGCGCGGGCAATCCGCCTGCGCCCAAAATGGCTGCAGTTGAGCCGGCCAGAAACCGTCTGCGCGTGTATTTCATTGCCGGTTCACCGGCGTTCCTGGTTGGACATGTGTTGCCGCATCGGCCTGGACCGTTCTCGCCTACCCCGCACGTGTCAATGCGGGTGCTGATATCGAAATCTCATACAGTGAGAGAAACGTACGGCCGATGGGGCCACACAGGCCGATGTCCGTTCGGGCGGACGGGTTTGACGCCGGCGCGCCGCCCGCTTCCTTCCGGCTCTGCTATTCTCCAGCCGCGCCATGGTTTTTCAAATGCAATTTGGTAGCCTTTGAAAACGGCTTTTCTTGAGGGCAGGAATGAAGAAGCGCCTTTATCTGATTGCGATGGCCTACCCCCTCCTGTTCCAGTCAGCGCTTGCCGACACGCGCGACGATGTTTGGGCCGCCATGCAGCGCTGCCAGGCAATTGCGGATGATCGCACCTGGCTGGAATGCACCTATGGGGCCAAACAGCCCATGCGTGCCAAGCTGGGGCTCCCGCCTGCTCCGGATTACCAGCAGCGGCTGGTGCCGAGCCAACCGCTGCCCGCGTCCGCGAATTTCCCGCCACCAAGAGCCGCGTCTGCATCCGCGAGCACCCCCTCACCAAGAGCCGCGCCCAAACCAAGAGCCAGCTTCCTCGGCGACGCCTCGCCGATTGTGGTCTCCACGCTTGCGCGTGTGCAATATGATGATCAGGATGCGTTCATCGTAACGCTGGATAATGGTCAGGTTTGGCGCCAGGTGAACGCCGAATTGGGGCGCAAGGTGCCTTTACGGAAGGGAAGCAGGGTATCGATCAGGCCCGGCGTCCTGTGGAGCTACAACCTGACGTCCGAAGAGGATCCCCGCTTTTACAAAGTGGAACGCAGGTCCTGAATCCGGCCTCTCAATATATGAGAGACAGGGATAGGCCCCATTTAATGTCCCAGTACGCGCCATCTAGCATCCCGCCGGTATACCCAGAAGCCGAGTAGCCCGTGACCACTGACAAGACTGATCGCCGCCGCGTGATGGCAGCCCTTTCGGCCGGCGGCGCCTTGCTGGGCGCGGGTGTGCCGGCGGCCCAGACCGCGATGGCCGCGCCACTCAGAAAGTTGAAAGGCGACGCCCGGCCAATTGCCATCAAAAGCGTGACAACGTTTGACGTGCTGGTGCCGCAAACGGGCGCCGCGCCGCCCACCCGTACCGGCGGCCCACCCGGCCGCACCAATGTGACATGCGTGGAAACCGTCAGCGGTGTGCGGGGCTATTCCTTTCTCGGTTCAACCGCGCAGCAGATTGCCGCTGCCCAGCCGGTGCTGGTGGGCAAGGATATTTTCGAAATCGAAAATCATCTCAAGAACGGCCTTGTCCGCTGGGGCGGAATCGAAGAGGCCATGTGGGATGCGATCGGAAAAATCGCGGGCACATCCGTTGCCCGCCTGTTGGGCGGCAGCGCGCTGACCCAGCCAGTTTACGTCACTTATGTCTGGCCCGGAACAAACGGCCAGGAAACCATCACGCCCAAGCAGCAGGCGGAACAGGCCAAGCTACTCAGAGCGGCCGGCTTCCGGGCAATGAAAATCCAGGTGTTCCGGCGCAACACGCAAGTCGACGCCGATGCCTGTGCCGAAATCCTGGCGGTTGGCGGACCGGATTTTCGGGTCATGGTTGATCGCACCGCCGACCGCTCACCCAATGGTCTTTGGAGTTACGACCAGGCGCTGGCGGCCGCGCAGGCGCTGGAAAAAGCCGGTTGCTACTGGCTGGAAGAACCGCTGGCGCGTAATGACTATGAGGGCCCCGCGCGCCTGCGCCGCGAATGCAAGATCATCATTGCGGGCGGGGAGGGCTATCATGGGCTCGAACCCTACAAGCAGTGCCTGATTCACGGCACCTACGAAATTCTCCAACCCGAACTGCGCCTGATCGCCGGCATCTGGACCGCGCGAAAAGTGGGCGTGCTGGCAGAAGCCTGGGGGCTCAAGACTGCGCCGCACGGGATATCGGGACTGGCATGGGCTGGGCGCCTGCAAGTCGCCGCGGCGATGGGCTCGGTGTACCAGGAAATAGCCGTTTTGAACCCGCCCTGGCTGCCGGAAGATTATTGCAGGCCATACCTGCCGCTGCTTTACGGCGAGGAACCGTTCACGTTCCAAGACGGGGCGTGCGTGGTACCGACACGTCCGGGCCTGGGATTGAACATCGACGAAAAGGCCTTGGCGCATTATCGCGTCGAGGGTCTCCAGGGCATCGGCCCTCCTGCACCTCCCCCGCCCTGATATTGCAGACCACCGATCAACCGCATGCCTGTGCACCGCCTTTCAGAATAAAAAACGCCGCCATCGTATAATTGGCGAACCGGGGATCGAACAAAATGCCAGTTGTCTCTCACGAAGTTTATCCGCTGTTTGTCGAACCCTATTTCCGGGCAAACATCGCCGGGACCATCACGCCAGAGCAGATTGCCTTCATCCAGAATCTGAAGATGGTCAACAATATGGAGAACCTGATTTCCGAAAATCTCTACATTTTCGAGGAACCGGAGCTCAAAAGCATCAAGGATGCCGTGCAGGATGTGCTCGACATCTATGCCCGGGACGTCCTGTGCATCCCCCAAAAGCTGTATGTCACCCAGTCCTGGTCGCTGACCTGCAATTCCAGGGTTGGCATGCACGGTCATTCGCATTCCAACTCGGTAATGTCCGGCTCCCTTTACTATTGTGAGCTGCCCTCACCGACCGCGAGCATGGTATTCACCCGCCATGTCAACTATCAGCAACTGGACCTGCCTCCGGATGCAGACAAGCGGAACATCTACAACACGCCGATAAACCGGATCATTCCGAAGCAGGACGACATAATTCTGTTCTCTTCGCGCCTGACACACCTGGTCGAGCAAAACGCATCAGCCGAGCAACGCCACTCGATCGCGTTCAATACCTTTGTGAAGGGAAAGCTGGGAAATTATCGCGACGTGTCGGAACTCGTACTTTAGCTTTTGATTGGGTGTGGAAAATGGGCAGTTTCATGGGCGCCTCAAGAATGAAGATGCTGATAGTGGCCGGCATCGCCGTGGCAGGACTTGCATCAGCGGGGTGGATTCACGCTGTCGCGCAAGGCGCGCCGCGTGCGACTGCCCCTCTCTCTGCCACCGAAGAAGCCAGTGCGCTTCAGCAAATCAACGCAACCTGCGCCGGCTGTCACGGCCAGAATGCGGCAGGCGGTGATCGCGCGCCGTCGCTGGTGGGTTCCGCATCCTTGCGGAAAATGGATGCGGCGCAGATCGCCTCCATCATCACTAGCGGAACGCCGCGCGGCATGCCGCCTTTCGCCCATCTTCCGGCCGCGCAGATCGCCACCATCGCGGCCTGGATACATTCCAAGAACCTGACCGGCGCCGTCGACGGCACGCCCGAACAGATCGCGGCGGGCGAGAAATTCTTCTTCGGCGAAGGCAACTGCGCCAGCTGCCATATGGTGCGCGGCAAAGGCGGATCGAACGGCCCGGATCTTTCGGCGCTGTCGGCCAACCTGACGCCGGAGGAGATCGCCGGATATCTGGACAACCCCACCGAGCGCATGGGCACCAAGCGCACGGCCGCCTGTCCAGGCTGGGCCTTCTGCCCGGACCTGCAATGGTCGGTCATCAATGTGCGCATGCGCAGCGGCGCCACCCTGCGCGGTTTTGCGCGCGCCGAGGCCGAGCACAGCCTGGCGGTGCAGAGTTTCGACGGAAAGACGCACCTTCTGACCGCCAAGGATTATGAAGGCTACACGCGCGAGCCCGGGTCTTACATGCCGCCCTTGAAGGCCGCGCCCGCACAGCGCCGCGATCTGGTGGCCTATCTCGGAAGCCTGCGCGGCGTTCCGCTGGGGCCCTTGACCCATGCCCCGGATTTCAGCGCCGCCGACATGGATGCGGCGGTGAGGCCCAGAAAGGGTGAATGGCCTTCCTACAATGGCGGCACCGACGGCAATCGCTACAGTGCGCTGGATCAGATCAATGCGGCCAATGTTTCCCGGTTGAAGGCAGCCTGGCTGTTTTCGCCTGGTGGCCT
>CANKIV010000164.1 GCA_947482125.1 Alphaproteobacteria bacterium | reverse complement strand
TTTCCCTTCGGCGCCCGCCATGGCAGCACGCGGCGGTGAATATCGTACCAGGCGAGCAGGCGAGCACTCAGATCGGACTGTCTTGTTCGGGACGTCGGCGGCATACTGCGACCATGGCCCGAACCCCGGAACAGGCACAAGAACAACCCGCGCCATCCCGGCGCGGCCGCGCCGCCGTGGTCGGCATGGATGCGCCCAGCGCGGCCGTCACGGCCTTTGCGCGCGCGGGTTTTCGCGATCCCTCCCTGGTGTTGCGCTGGAACGAGATCGCGGGCCCGGAAGTGGCCCGGATCGCGCAGCCGCTGAAATATTCCGAAGGCCCCAGCGGCGGGACACTGACCTTGCGGGCGGCGCCGGGCGCGGCCCTGTTCCTGGGCCATGAAAAACGCACGCTGTGCGAGCGCATCAATTCCTATCTGGGCCGTGCCGCGGTCAGCCAGATCAAGTTCTCGCAAGGCGCGCTGCGGCCCCCGCCGCCCAAGCCCACACCGAACAAGGCTGCCGGACCGCTGCCGCCGTCCGATCCCGCCCGCCGCTATGATGGTCCCGAAGGCCTCGCCAGAGCGCTTCAGGCGCTGGCCCGGCGCCGCGCGCCTTAAAAAGGCCCAGCTGCCCCCGCAAGTAGACCGCGCCGCCAATCTCTGCGAAAACGGCGAAAAGCCGGGAGGACACCGTGTCGCGCAAAACCATTATCGCCATGGCCGTAGTTGCCGTGACCGCCGCCGTTGCAGGCCTGGCTTGGCACATCGTGAGCGAGAAAGGTCCGGCGCCCGCCCTGGCGGCCGACATCAAGGGTGCGAACTACACCATCACGCCCCAGGACATGACCATGGGCAATCCCAAGGCCAAGGTGGTGCTGATCGAGTATGCCGCGCCGCGCTGTCCGCACTGCGCGCATTTCAACGAGGAGACCTTTCCGCCGCTGAAGAAGAATTACATCGACACCGGCAAGGTGCTGTACGTCTTCCGCGTGCTGCCGCTGGGCGCCGGCGATGACGTCGCCGAGAAGCTGGCCCGCTGTCTGTCGCGCGACAAGTACTTTCCCCACATGGACAATCTCTTCCGCACCCAGCCGCAATGGGACGACGAGTATGGCGTCACCGACGTGCGCGGCGGGTTGCTCGCCCAGTCCAAGAAATTCGGCATGAGCGAAGCCCAGTTCGATGCCTGCGTCGCAGACACCAAAAACGATGCCTTCATCAACCAGGTGGCGCAGGACGGGGTCACCCGCTACGGCATCAACTCCACCCCCTCCATCGTGATCAACGGCAAGCTGGTGCCGGGCGTGGCGGAATATCCCGCCCTGAAGGCCGCGCTGGATAATGCGCTGGCGGGAAAATAAAGCCTGTGCAGGGATTTAGCGGAGGGCCCGGTTTTATGGACCCGCGCCCTGTTCTCTGCCAAAAACGGGGGGTAATCCGGCTGGAGAGTCGCCCGTGTCGCGCAAGCCCCTGTTCATCGCCCTTGGCGTGGTTGTCCTGCTCGCCGCAGCGGGAATCGGCTATTATCTGACCAGCGGTCCGAGCGAGACCGCGACCGTCTCGGGACTGGGTTATGAGATACTGCCCAGCGACAGGACTTTGGGTAATCCCAAGTCAAAAGTGGTGCTGATCGAATATGCCGCGCATAGCTGCCCGGTCTGCGCCGCCTTCAATGAGCAGGTTTTCGGCCGCCTGAAGGCCAGCTACATCGATACCGGCAAGATTTTCTACGTCTTCCGGCTGTTCCCCCTGCGGGCCGATGACGGCGCGGCGGAAAAGATCGCCCGCTGCCTGCCTGAGGATAAGTACTTCACCTTTGTTGACCTGCTGTTCCGGAATCAACCCAAATGGGACGTTGAATTTGGGGTTCAGTCGCCTGAGGGCGTTCGTGCCGGTCTGGTCCTTCTGGGCCGCATCGCCGGCATGAGCGAAACCCAGGTCGATCAGTGCATGGTGAACACGGCCGAGGACGACCGCATCAACAAGGTCGCCACGGACGCGCAGTCTCGTTACAGCGTCACCGGCACACCGACCTTCATATTGAACGGCGTATCGCAGGGCTCTGGACTTATTCCCTACGACACGATGGCAAAACTTTTGGACGCCGAGCTCGCAAAGCAAAAATAAGCGGGCCGTTTTCGCACAAGGACATAGACGTTGAAGTTCACACGCCTCAGGCTTTCCGGTTTCAAGTCCTTCGTCGAACCGACGGAGCTTTTTGTCGAACCCGGCCTCACCGCCGTGATCGGCCCGAATGGCTGCGGCAAGTCGAATTTGTTCGACGCCATGCGCTGGGTGATGGGCGAGACGCGCCCCTCCTCCGTGCGCGGCAGCGAAATGGATGACGTGATCTTCGCCGGCAGCGCCGGACGTCCGGCACGCAACGTCGCCGAAGTCACGCTGTTCATCGACAATTCCGACCGCTCCGCCGGCGGCGCCTATAATGACTTCGACACCATCGAAGTTTCCCGCCGCATCGAGCGCGAAGCCGGCAGCGTCTATCGCATCAACGGCCGCGACGTACGCCAGCGCGATGTGCAGATATTCTTCGCCGACGCCTCGTCAGGCGCCGGCTCCACCGCCTTTGTGCGCCAGGGCCAGATTGGGTTGCTGATTTCCCAGAAGCCCCTGGCGCGCCGCGCCATCCTCGAGGAAGCCGCCGGCATTGGCGGGCTGCACCAGCGCCGCCACGAAGCCGAGTTGCGCCTGCGCGCCGCCGAAACCAACCTGTCGCGGCTGGAAGATGTCATCCGCGAAGTCGAAGGCCAGGTCGCCAGCCTGAAGCGCCAGGCGCGCCAAGCCTCGCGTTACCGCAACCTGTCGGGCCATATCCGCAAGGCCGAGGCGCTGGCCCATTACCTGCGCTGGACCGCCGCCGAAGCGCGCGCCGCCGTGACCGCCGAGGAACTGGCCGCCGCCGCCGCCTCGGTTGCCGCCGCCACCGATATCGCCGCCAAGGCCTCGACCGTGCAGAGCGATGCCGCCACCACCCTGCCGCCGCTGCGGCAGGCGGAAGCGGAAAAGGGCGCCGCCCATCACCGGCTGATCGCCCAGCGCGAACAGCTGGACGCCGAAGAGCAGCGCGCCCGCGAAGCCGCCCAGCGCATCCGCCAGTTGATCGCGCAAGGCGCCGCCGATACCGAGCGCGAACAGGAACTGGAGCGCGACGCCGACAGCGCGCTCGCCGCCCTGGGCGAGGAAGAACGCGCCCTCAACACCGCCAGCGAAAATGCCGGCGAGGATCTCGCCGCCGCCGAAACCCTGGCGAATGAAATGGCTTTGGCCCTGGCCGAAGCCGAGAAATTGCTGGAACGGCTCACCGCCGAGCTGGCGGACTGGAATGCCAAGAAATCCAGCTTTGAGCGCAGCCGCGATCTGGCCAGCGCCCTTCTGGATTCCAGCACCAGCCAATTGTCTGATGCGCAGGCCCGTCTGGATGCGGCGCTGGAACGCGCCAAGGATGCCCCCGACGTTCATGCGGCGGAAGCTGAAACCGAACGCGCCCGCGGCACATCGGAAGCCGCCCGCGCCACCGCCACCGAGGCGCGCGCTTTGTACCAGGATGCGGAAAGCGCCGAAGCCTCGGCGCGCGAACCGCTCGAGGCCGCCGAACGCGAAGGGCAGCGCCTGTCCGCCGAGGTGAAGGCGCTGGGCGACCTGCTGCATCCCGAAGGCGAAGGCCTGTTCCCGCCGCTGGTGGATGCGGTGGATGTGCAGTCCGGCTACGAAGCCGCGCTGGCCGCCGCCCTGGGCGACGACCTGCAGGCGCCGCTCGACAATTCCTCGCCCCATCACTGGCGCGATCTGGGCAAGTTCGATCACAATCTGCCTTTGCCGTCGGGCGCCAAGCCGCTCAGCGATTTCGTCAAGGCCCCGGCTGCGCTGGACCGCCGCCTGGCCATGACCGGGCTGGTGTTTCCCGATCAGGGCGCTGAATTGCAGAAGCAGCTTCAGCCCGGCCAGCGACTGGTATCGGCGCGCGGTGACCTGTGGCGCTGGGATGGTTTCATCGCATCTGCCGATGCGCCGTCCGTCGCGGCGCAGCGTCTGGCCCAGCGCAATCGTTTGTCCGCGCTGCAGACTGAAACCGATGCTGCCCGCGAAATCCGCGCCGCCCGCTTCGCCGAATATTCCGCCGCCAAGGAAGCGGCCCAGATGGCGCGCGAAGCCTTGCGCGCCGCCGAAGCCCAGGAACGCGGTGCTGAACAGGCGCTGATCGGATCGCAGGACCAGGCCGCCCGTGCCGCCCGCGCCGCCGCCGAACGCGCCTCGCAGCTCGCCTCGCTGGAAGCGGAAATCCACCGCCTCACCCAGTCGGTGGAAGCGGCGCAGGAGTCGCGCCAGCAGGCCATCACCGGGCTGGAAGAACTGGGCGACGGCGTGGCGCTGAATGCAGGCGTTGCCGAAGCGCGCAGCGGCACCGCCGATGCCCGTACCCAAGCCGGCGAAAGCCGCGGCGCACTGGAAAGCCTGCGCCGAGAAGGCGAAGCCCGCGCCCGCCGGCTGTCCGCGATCAACGAAGAGCAGACACGCTGGAATGCACGCAAGCTCGATGCCACCAGCCATGTCGCCGAACTGACGCGGCGCCAGGAAGAACTGGGCATCGAACTTGCCACCGCCGAAGAACTGCCGCAGCAGATCGCGCAAAAACGCAGCAGTCTGCTGGACGCCATCGCCACGGCCGAAGCCGCCCGCGCGGAAGCGTCCGATGCGCGCCAGCAGGCGGAGAATGTCCTGACCGACGCCGACAAGCACGCCAAGGCGGCGGATGCGGCTCTGTCATCGGCGCGCGAGGAACGCGCCCGCGCCCAGGCTTTGTCGGAAAGCGCGGCGCAGCGCATCGAAGAACTCAAGACCCGCATCCATGACGAACTCGAATGCGCCCCGTCCGATCTGGCCGAACGCGCCGAGATCAAGGAAGGCGAGGAACTGCCGCCGCTGGAACAGGCCGAAAAGCGCGTCGAGCGCCTGAAGCAGGAACGCGAGCAGCTTGGCGGCGTGAATCTGCGGGCCGAGGAAGAAGCGGTCGAGCAGGAAACCCGCATGAACACCCTGATCGCTGACCGTGACGACCTGACGGGCGCGATCGACCGGCTGCGCCGGGGCATCCAGAGCCTGAACAAGGAAGGCCGCGAGCGCCTGCTGGCCTCCTTCGAGAAGGTCAATGCCAACTTCAAGGAACTCTTCACCAAGCTGTTCGAGGGCGGCGAAGCCAAGCTGACCTTCACCGAATCCGAAGATCCGCTGGAAGCAGGCCTGGAAATCTTCGCCCGCCCGCCGGGCAAGCGGCTGCAGTCGCTCGCCCTGCTGTCGGGCGGCGAACAGGCGCTTACCGCCATGGCGCTGATCTTCGCGGTGTTCCTGGTGAACCCCGCCCCGGTCTGCGTGCTGGACGAAGTGGACGCGCCGCTGGACGACGCCAATGTCGAGCGTTTCTGCAAGATGCTGACCCAGATGACCGAGATGTCGGGCACCCGCTTCCTGGTCATCACCCACCATGCCCTGACCATGAGCCGGATGGACCGCCTGTTCGGCGTCACCATGGCGGAGCGCGGCGTCAGCCAGCTGGTGTCGGTGTCGTTGGCCGAGGCCGAAAAGATCGCCGCCGAGTGATTCTGGCCCGGGAGGGGTAAATCCGTCTGGCGTTTTGCCGCGCCTGCGATTTTCCCTTTTGTGTCAGGTGTTTGACGGCACCTGTCTTTCTTGACACCCAAAATGGCCAACCCTATGGTCCGCCCGCCTTCGACGCGCGGAAGGCCCTTTTTGTAAGGTTTTTCGGCAAGCTAGGAGACGGTTTTGGCGGCTCCCGACCCCGACAGGCTGAACGAT
>CANKIV010000163.1 GCA_947482125.1 Alphaproteobacteria bacterium | reverse complement strand
GGCCCTGCTGCGCCCGCAGCACGCCCAGCATATGGCGCGGTGCAAAGGCCCCGGGCGTGGCCGCGAGGATCTGCAGATACAGTTTCTCGGCGTCCTGCAACTGACCGCGCTGATGCAATGCGGCGGCCTGGCCGTATAAGTCCTGTGGTGGCATCCCCGTCCTGCTTGCGCCGCTGCGCCAGAAGCTTAAAATCCGCATCTTCATGCAGCAACCAGCCGACATTACCGTGGTCGTCACATCGTGCAACCGCCATGATCTTCTGGCGCGCACCCTGGAGAGTTTCCGCAAGCATGAAAGCGAAGGGCGCGTGGCGCGCATTCTGGTCGCCGAGGATGGCGACGCCGACCCCTCCGATGTATGCGCGCGATTCGGCGCGGAGTATTTCCGCACGGGGCAGCGGGTGGGGCAGATTCGCCTGATCGACCAGGCCTATGCCAAAGTCACCACGCCCTATATTTTTCATCTCGAAGATGACTGGGAATTCTACCGCTCCGGTTTCATGGAGAGGAGCAGGGTGCTGCTGGAATCCGATCCGTCCATCCTGCTGGTGCAATTGCGGGCCTGGAACGACAATAACGGCCACCCCCTGAGCTTCGCGGCCCCCGACCGCAGCCATGGCGTGCTGGCATTCGGCTATTGCGATTGCTGGCATGGCTTCACCCTCAATCCCGGCCTGCGGCGCCTGTCGGACTATCAGCGGCTGGGCGGCAGCTATGAGCGCCAGCCCAAGACCATGTTCGTGGTGGCGAAAACGCCGACGGCGGCGCTGCCCTTCGAGGTGGAAGCCAGCGCCTTCTATTTCCGCAACGGCTACCGGTCGATGATCCTGGATGAAACCGGCTATGTCCGGCATATCGGGGATGAGCGCCATGTCCGCCATCCGGACGATTTCAAATCGCAGCTGCAGGGCCTGTCGCGCAACGAGCCGTGCCCCTGCGGCTCGGGCAGGAAGGTCAAGCACTGCCACGGCGCGCTGGTCTAGAAACATAATGACAACGGAGCCTCGGATGAAAAAACTGGCCCTTCTTTTCGCACTGCTCCCCAGCCTCGCGCTGGCGCAGGCTCCCAATCCGCCGGTCAAACCCGAACTGACGGAATTGTGGACGCCGGTGCCGCGCAAGGTCGCGCCGGGCCCTGTGGTCGGCCAGCCGCCTTCGGATGCGGTGATCCTGTTCAACGGACGCGACCTGGACAATTGGGAAGCGGTCGCCGGGGGCAAGGCGGACTGGCTGGTGGGCAATGGCGAATTCGTCGTCGCGCCCAGGTCAGGCTCAATCCAGACAAAAGAAAAATTCGGCGACGTGCAATTGCATGTGGAATGGATGGTTCCGGTTCTGCCGGCGGCGCGCAAGGGCCAGGACAGGGGCAATAGCGGCATCTTCCTGCAGGGCCTTTATGAAGTGCAGGTGCTGGATACGCTGGACAATCCCACTTACGTCAACGGCCAGGCCGGCTCGATCTACAAGCAGTATGCGCCGCTGGTGAATGCGCAAAAGCCGGCGCCGGCATGGCAGAGCTATGACATCGTCTATACCGCGCCGCGTTTTTACGGCGATGGCAGCCTGGCGGAACCGGCGCGCATGACGATCTTCCTCAACGGTATTCTGGTGCAGCACAATGTGCCGCTGCTGGGCCCCACCGAATATCGCGGCATCCCGGCCTACAAGGTGCATGGCGATGGCGTGATCATGCTCCAGGCACACAACAACGAAGTGCACTACCGCAATCTGTGGCTCAGGAAGCTATAGCCTCGGCCAGGCGCAGATCGTCGCTGCGCTGTACGCGATAGAAGGTCTCCAGCATCACCGCGATGACGCGGCCGGCCTCGGGAGACAGCCGGCCCAGGATCGCCTCGCGCGTGACACCGAACATGCCGGAGGTTTCGGGATCATCGGCGCTCGGGCGTTCAAAGCCCATGCTCCAGCCGGTGAAGGCGCGGCTGGTGACTTCGCGGTCCAGCAGCAGCCGCGTTTCCCAGTGACGGCGGTCGGTGCTGATGCGCATGTAGAGTTCGCGCACCACGCGTTCGTCGCCTTCCAGGATCTGCAGAAAGCCGCCATCGATATAGATCAGCAGCCCGGTGATGCCGAGCAGGGCATTGTTGGCGCGCGACGCCGCAAGAATTCTGTCCAGCGTCGCTGGGGTGATGTTGCGGGGCGTGCTGCTGACATACAAAAGCTGGCGCATCGCACCAGCCTGCCAGAACGGGATTGAAAGAAAGTGAAAGGCCCGCCAGGGGTCTGGCGGGCCTGCCTTAATGGGCGGAAAATTACTGCGCCGGGGCCGAAGCCGGGGTGGCGGCAGGTTCGGCCGGGGCCGCGGGCGCGGCGGCTACCGTAGCCGGAGCGGCGGGCGCCGCGGCGCCTTGGGCCTGTGCCGCCTTGGCCTCGGCGACCTCCTTTTCGTATTGCAATTCCATCTGGCGGATCGCAGCGCGTTCCTGACGGCGGGCGGCATTGTCCGCGGCCTGATCGCCCCAGCGGCCCTGCGCCAGGGCCGGCGCCGTTACGACGGTCAGTGCAGCAATCGACAAGGCGAGTTTCTTGAAAGTCATTTTTGGCGCTCCCTGATTTTATGTATGACAAATTGCCATAGGTTGACGGCCCCGGGCAATCACCCTTGTTGTCTTTTCAATAGTGCCCGGATAGGACCGGCCCATGCCTCTCCATATCATCAAGCTTTGTGTGGGCTGCGACAGCCTGGCGGAACTCGCCAGCTGGCAGAAACAGCGGCTGAAGGAAAAGCGGGCCAAGGGCCAGAAGCCGGAACTTGTCCATGTGACCCGCATGACGCCCAAGCGGACCGCGGAAATTCTGGCGGGTGGCTCGCTTTTTTGGGTGATCAAGGGCCAGATTGCTGCACGGCAAAAACTGCTCGCCTTCCGCGAGGTCAAGAAGAATGGCGTCCCCCATTGCGGCCTGGTCTACGACAAGGAGCTTGTTCCCGTGGTCGCCCGGCCCCGGCGCGCCTTCCAGGGCTGGCGCTATCTGGAAAGCCCGGACGCCCCCCCCGACCTGGCCCGGACCAAGGGCGCCGAGAACCTGCCTGAGTCGCTGCAGCGCGAACTGGCGGCCCTGGGCTTGCTGTAGGATTCCAGCCGCTACACTGCGCCATGGGGAATCGCTCGCAAATCGGGATGGTCGCTGCCGCCTGGGCGGTGTTCGTCCTTTGCGCCGTCTGGCTCACTCGCGGCGGGGTTGCGCTCGATACCGACAGCACCATGCGCCTGGCCCAGGTGCGCGATCTTCTGGCGGGGCAAAACTGGTTCGACACCGTCCAGCACCGCATGAACACGCCGTACGGCCTCGGCATGCACTGGTCGCGGCTGGTGGATGGACCGCTGGCCCTGCTGATGCTGGTGTCGGAGCAATTCGCTTTCACGGCCTGGCCGCTGCTGCTGCTGGGCTGTGTGCTGCTGCTGCTGGCCCGCATCGCCTTCGCGCTGGGCGGCCGCGCAGCGATGATCACGGTGCTGCTGCTGGCGCTGCTCTGCACCGAAATCTACGGTGCTTTTTCACCCGGCAATATCGATCATCACGGCCTGCAACTGGCGTTGATGCTGGCGGTCCTGCTGGGGCTGGTGGAGCAGCGCCCTGTTCTCACCGCCGCCGCCGTGACGTTGGGGTTGGGTGTCGGGTTGGAAAGCCTGCCCTATGGCTTGGCGGCGATCGCGGTCGCCGCGCTTTGGCTGCGGGACGACACAAGGCGGGCCAGGATTTTCGGCCTGACCTTGACGGGCTTGGCGCTGGCGCTGCTGGCGGTGTCCGCTTATCGCGCTGCTCCGGTCTGTGATTCCTATTCGCTGTTCCATGCCGCGCTGCTGGCCGCGGGTGGTGCGGGGATCGCGGTCATCTCGCAGATGACGCACCACCGCCTGGCGGCTTTCGCCGTGCTGGCCGCTCTTCTTGTGGCGCTGGCGGCGCTGCTCAATCCGGTTTGCCTGGCCGGGCCTTATGCCGGCATGGATGCGCGGCTGCGGATGCTGTTCCTGGCCCGCATCAATGAAGCCCTGCCGGTGTGGCGGTTCTTTCATCTTGCGCCCAGCCAGACCATCGGTGGGTACCTCTATGCCGTTTTCGCGCTGGCGATGTGCGCGTTTGCGCCGCCGGGCCGGGCGCGCAATTGCGTTATGGCTTTTGCCGCCACCGCCCTGGCTGTCGCCACCTTGCAGTATCGCGGCGTCAGCTTTGCGATCCTGTTCGCCTTGCCGGGGCTGGCGGCGGCGCTGACACGGGTCGCGCTCCCGCGCGGCATTGTGTGGCTCGCCGCAAGCATCCTGCTGGGCAACAGCGGTATTTTCACCGTTGCGGGTGCGATCCTGGAAGGTCCGGAGCGTGTGGACGGGCGGGTGAAGGCATTCCATCGCCAGCAAGCCTGTGGCAGTCCGGCGGCGATGGCGTTGCTGAATGCCTTGCCGCCCGGGCGCGTCGCCGGCTTTGTCGATCAGGGGCCGGCCATCATGTCCTATACGGGAGATACCGCCATCGCCGGGCCTTATCACCGCAATCAGGCGGGCATCCTGGACACCTACGACATTTTCACGGGTCAGAATGCCCAGGCCATCCTGAAACGGCGCGGTATCGACTATCTGATGACGTGCCGCGCCGCGCCGGACTGGGAATTTTATCGCGCGCGCGGCGGGCTGGTGGCGCAGCTTGCCGCTGGCCAGGTGCCGGCATGGCTGATCCCGGCAGGCAAACAGGGCGATGTCGAACTTTATAGGATCGCTAGATAGACATATTGTCGATCAGCCGGGTCTTGCCGATCCTGGCGGCGGCCAGAAGCCGGGCCGGATGCTCCAGCGCCGCGACATGATCCAGGGTCGCGGCATCGCGAATGGCGACATAGTCCACATGATCGAAACCGGCTTTGTACAAAGCCTCGATGCCGGCGGCTTCCGCTTCCCGCAAACTGCCTGACCGGGCGCTGGCGATCACATCTTTCAGAACGAGATTAAGGCGTCCGGCGACAGCGCGCTCTTGCGGCGCCAGATACGCGTTGCGCGATGACATCGCCAGGCCATCAGCCTCACGCAGCGTGGGGGCGCCCACGATGTCGGTGGGAAGCGCCAGGTCGCGCGCCAGTTGCTTGACCACCAGCAGCTGCTGATAATCCTTTTCCCCGAACACCGCGACATCGGGGCTTGCGGCGATCAGCAGCTTGGCGACCACGGTGGCGACGCCGGCGAAGAAGTGCGGGCGGAAATCCGTTTCCAGGCCATGCGCGGGCCCGGCGACCGTGACGGTGGTGGCGTAGCCGTCGGGATACATTTCCCGCGCATTGGGCGCGAAGACGATGTCCGCGGTATCACCCAGCCGCGCCATGTCCGCATCAAGCGTGCGCGGATAGGCGTCGAAATCCTCATGCGGCGCGAACTGGGTGGGATTGACGAAGATGCTGACCACCACATGGTCGGCGTGTTTTCGGGCTTCCGCTACCAGCGAGACATGACCGTCGTGCAGGGCGCCCATGGTGGGCACCATGCCGATGCGGCTCGCCCTTGATCCCGCAAGCGCGCGGCGCAAATCCGAAACGGTCGAAACCAGCGCGGGCACTAACGCGTCTGCACGGCCGCGAAACAGGTCTGGCCGCGCTGGGTGAGGCGGCTGCAGACATCGCGCGCCTCACGTTCCGCGAACAGGCCGAAACGGGCGCGGTACATGGTGTGTCCGTTGGACTGGACCGGCTCGATGATGCGCGATGCCCGCGCCAGCACGTCCTGCGCCTTGCCCGCATAGGCGGCGAGCTGGGCACTGGCCAGCGCCTTGTCGGCATAGGCGCCGATCTGGATGGTCCAGTTGCGGCCCGGCGACGGGGTGTCGGCATCGCCTTCACCCACATCTTCGCGCAGCGACGGACGCATCTGGGGCCGGGGGACGTTC
>CANKIV010000162.1 GCA_947482125.1 Alphaproteobacteria bacterium | reverse complement strand
GGACAGATCGGCGCTGGCGGTGCCGCCGGTCGTCCGGGGGTCGATGCCGAACTTGGTGGGATAATTCAGCGGCTTCATGTCGATGAGCGTCATGACCTCGGGCATGGCGCCGTCGATGTGCACATTGAACAACCCGACCGTTCCCACCTGATGAAGATTGGGGATCAGCGCCGTGCCCTTGCTGACGGTCAAAGTCCCGATCCGGGCACCGGTGAAGCTGGCCTTGAAGGTGTCGCCCGTCATGATGGCGTCGCCATTGACGCCGGTGGCGTGCGTCAGACCGTCCACATAGCTGCCTTCCACATCCTTCATCGCGAAGGTCAGCTTCATCGAATCTTCGGGCAGGATGGCCTGATCCAGCAATCCCGGGGTGAAATGGGTTTCCGCTTCCAGCGGGCCAATCAAGCCGGCAAAGATATTCTCGTCGATCCAGTCCCGCGCGCCCGGCGCCACCGGCTGCGGCCAATAGCGCAGCAGGGTGCGCACCGGCAAAGCAGGAATGCGCGCCCTGGCCTCAAGCCCCGGCGCGCCGTTGGTGTTCAGGGTGACCTTGCCCGCGCCGGTCAGGGCAAAGCCCTGCGCCAGCACGGCAAGCTTGGCGACTTCGAACTGGCGCGGCCCGGTCAGATAGTCGGCGGCCAGTGTCACGGACTGGTAGGCGACCTTGTCCTTGAACACGCCGGGCATATCGAGCGCGATGTTCGTGGCCAAAAAGTCACCATGCACGCGTTCCAGCTTGCCGTCAGCATTGAGAATAAAATTGCCCGCGCCTTTCATCACGGCCCGGGCCTCGCGCGACTCCAGCGTGGCGCTGCTCAAAGTGAGACGGCGTACCTTCCCCTCATAAAAACCCACCAGCTTGAGCGCCTGGACATGCAGCGCCTTGCTCTTCATCTGGGTGAAGGGAATCTCGCCGTGGGCGGTGATGTCGAAATTCGCTTTCCCCAGGATGGCGCCGGGATTGACGGTGAAATTAGCGGACACGCTGGCCACCAGCGGAATGTTCTTGAGGCTTTCAAATGTCTTGGCGCTGCGGCCCAGGCCCCGAAAATCCAGATCCCTGACCTTGACGCTGCCCTGGATCGGTCCGCGCACCGGCGGCAAGGTGAGATCGGCGGTGACATGGCTGCGGCTGCCGGCCAGAAGCACGTCGGAATCGAAACTGGCGCCGATCACCTGCCCCCGCGCGCGGATGGTCAGCTGGGCGCGAGGCGCCGTAACATGCAGGCCGGTGATCTCGTCGCGGATGGACACGGTGGCGTCCCGCACCGCGAAACTCTCCAGCGAAGATTCACCGCTGCTGCGCTTGTCAATCACATCGCGGATGCGCCCGATGATGTCGTCTTCGTCCCCGTCTCTTTGCGTCCCCAGCCGGATGCGGCCGGATTTCATGTGCACCAGGGTGAACTGCACACCGACCAGGGTGATGCGCTTGACCACGAATTCGCCCTTGAGGAAGGGCGCGGCAGCCAGGTCGATGGCGGCCTTGGGCGCACGGGCGACGATCTGGCCGCGGCTGTCATAAAGACGCGTGCCCAGCACGACGAGATTTACCCGGCCCTGGTCGCGGGTCCATTCGATCGCGGCCTGGTCATAGTCCAGATTGATCCCGGGCAGCGCGTCGTGGATGGCCCCGGCCAGGGTTCCCCGCAGCGGGCCCAATGAGACCGGCCCCCAGAGCAGGCGCAGCCCGGCGCCAACCATGAAAAAAACGATAGCCGCCACCAGGACGCCGGCGGTCAACGCGGCGCGGCTGATGTGGTGAGCCTTTATGTAATCGGAAAAAGGCAGCTTCACGTATGGATTCTCGAGGGTCCGGCCTGGGGCAAGGTCCAGTATGACATCTGTTGGGCTTAAAAAAGGCAAATGTTCCAGCCCCTTGCCAAACGCATGCTGCGATTGCGCAGACCCGCCCGGATAGGCTTAAATCAACGGGCTGTAAGGGTTTGGGAACTTTATGGGGTTGGGAGCGGACGGCTTGTCGTCAGGGGATCGAGCGCCGGCCTTCAGAATCGCCACGGATGGGGGCGAGACCGTCTCTTCAGCTGGGCTGAAGGGATCGCCCTATGTCGTCTACTTCTATCCCAAGGACGACACCTCCGGCTGCACCAAGGAGGCGATTGCCTTCTCGGCGGCGCTGCCCAAATTCCGCAAGCTGGGCCTGGATGTGATCGGTGTTTCCCGTGACAGCGTGGAATCCCACGCCAAATTCCGCAAAAAGCACAAGCTGAAGCTCGCGCTGGGCTCCGATCCCGAGACCAAGATGGCCAAGGACTGGGGCGTCTGGATCAAGAAGAGCCTCTATGGCCGCGAGTATATGGGGGTGGAACGCGCCACTTTCCTGGTTAACGCCAAGGGCGTCATCGATACGGCATGGCACAAGGTAAAGGTGCCCGGCCATGTCGAGGCCGTTCTGGAGGCAGCGAAAAGCCTATGAAAACGCCATTCCGCCGCGCCGGGGCACCGCGATTAACCTCACGCTCCTTTTTCTGGAACAGACGGTTGCCGGATCAGAACCAACAGGGTGAAATGCTGTCTGGTGGCGGCATGGGCGGCAAGTCCCGAAAGAATTCCGAAATGACGGCGACGTTCCTGGAACGCGTCTGGACCTGGATTCATCAAACCTTTCCGGAGCGCCAGATTTACATCCGCAGCGACGGGCGGGTGCAGTTCTTTACCTTCGGGCCGTCGCTGCAGGCGACGCTGGCGGGACTGACCCTGATCTTCCTGGGCTGGGTGGCGTTCGCCACCGTCAATGTGATTTTCAAGGACCGCATTATCGCCGCCAAGGATCACCGCTATCAGCAGATGCAGGCGGCCTATGAAAACCGCGTCGCCGATCTGCAGGTGTCCTATGACGAGTTGAACGGCGCGCTGGTCGGCGCCGAGGATCGCTTCAAGGCCATCGCCGACGGCCTCCAGGCCAAGCAGAATGCCATTGCCGGTTTCCTCAATCGCGCCAGCCAGGTGCAGGCCAGCATCGCGGGCCGCAAGACCGCCTCGCCCCTGCCGCTGGTCTCGCCCGGCGCCGCGCCGCCGGCCGGCCAACCTGCCGGCAACAGCCTGCCCGCCAACTTGGATGTGGAAGCCCCCACCGATTTTCATGTCGATGACGGCGGTTCGTCCCAGCTGACCATGATGCCCGGCCCCGCCAGCCCCCAGCCGCGCACCGCTCGCCCCGTCAAATCCAGCGCCCTGGGCAAGGCGATGCAGCGCGTCACCGCTCTGTTCCAGAGCCTCGGCGCCCAGCTGCACATGACGGCAACCTCGCAGCCGCATGCGCTTCCGGCGGCCTATGCCCAGCATCCGGCGCTGCGCGCCCTGACCGAGCAGACCAGCCGGCTGGCGCGCATCGGCCGCGATGAGAATCTGCTGATGGCCAGGACCGAAGGCGCCCTGGGCCAGGGCGTGGGCATGCTGCGCGATGTGATGCGCCTCACTGGCATCAATCCCGAATCTTTCGCCCGCAAGATCGCCAGCAATGAAGGTGTGGGCGGCCCGGACATTCCGCTCGATCAGGTGCGCATTGACGGCATTTCCGATCCCGCCTTCACCAAGGCCTATCTCAGCGCCGCGGCCGTGCTGGACGAACTCAACGGCCTGTCGGCGGCACTGGACCATGTACCGCTGACCATGCCGGTCAGTGCCGCCAGCTTCGACCGCAGCAGCGGCTTTGGTGCGCGCGTCGATCCCTTCACGCGCCGTTACGCCTTCCATCCCGGCATTGATTTCGCCGGTCCCTGGGGCTCGGCGGTCCGTGCCACGGCGCCGGGAAGAATCGTCTTTGCCGGCTATCGCGGCGGCTATGGCAACATGGTGGAAGTGGACCATGGCTACGGCATTCATACCCGTTACGGCCATCTGTCCAAGATCACCGTGCGCAACGGGATGCGGATCGACAAGGGCGGAAATCTCGGCCGGGTTGGCTCCACTGGACGTAGCACTGGTCCGCACGTCCATTACGAAGTCTGGTATGACAATGTCGTCAAAAATCCCAACAATTTCATCGAGGCTGGCCGCAATGTTCTCTAGCAAAAGCAAAGACAGCATTCCCGCGCCCCAGCCCATGGCCGCGGTTCCGGTGAGCCCCCCCAAGCGCGCGCGCCAGCTTTCGGCGCCGTCCATCATCAGCGCCGACATGGTGATCAACGGCACGCTGGTTTCGGCGGGCGACATCCAGATCGATGGCCGCGTCGAAGGCGATGTGCGCAGCGTCGGGCTGGTGATCGGCGACAAGGCCGAGATCCATGGCGAAATCTTTGCCGAGGATGTGACGGTGCGCGGCAAGGTGATGGGCCGCATCCGCGCCCGCAAGGTGCTGCTGGCCGCTACCAGCCATGTCGAAGGCGACATCCTGCATGAGGCCTTTGCGGTGGAGTCGGGCGCCTTCTTCGAAGGCAATTGCCGCCATTCCGACAATCCGCTGGGTGACGTGCAGCGCCAGGGTTCCAGCAGCTATGAGCCGTCCGAAAAGCCGCAGGCGGCCACAGCGCTGTTCGCACCGCTCGCGCCCGCCGCGGCGACTTAAGCGGCTAAGCCGGACAGAAAGTTTGCTGCTCGGCTGCTCGCTTAAGCTCGCGGCGTTCGTTCGCTTTCGCAGGTCCACTGGACCTGCTCACGCGCTACGCGCGCCGCTCACTCAAGGTCTTCGATCTTTTCCTTGGGCTTGCCGCCGACTTCCTGGGCCAATGCGGCGGCCATGAAGGGGTCGAGATCGCCATCCAGCACATCGCCGGGCGTGCGGCTTTCCACGCCGGTGCGCAGGTCCTTCACCAGCTGATAGGGCTGCAGGACATAGGAGCGGATCTGGTGGCCCCAGCCGATCTCCTTTTTTTCTCCCACGAAAGCGCCGGTTTCGGCCTTCTTGCGCTGCAGTTCGATCTCGTACAGCCGCGCCTTGAGCATGTCCCAGCAGATGGCACGGTTCTGGTGCTGCGACCGCTCCGACTGGCTGGCGACCGCGATGCCGGTGGGAAGATGGGTGATGCGAACCGCGCTTTCGGTCTTGTTGACGTGCTGGCCGCCGGCGCCGCTGGCGCGATAGACGTCGATGCGCACGTCCTTTTCCGGAATCTCGATATTGATGGACTGGTCGATCACCGGATAGACCGTGACCGACGAAAAAGAAGTGTGCCGCCGCGCGTTGGAATCGAAAGGCGAAATCCGCACCAGCCGGTGAACCCCGGCCTCTGTCTTCAGCCAGCCATAGGCATTCTCGCCCTTGACCAGCAGAGTGGTCGACTTGATTCCGGCGCCCTCGCCTTCGCTCTCCTCGATCAGCTGAAGCTTGTAGTCATGGCGTTCGGCCCAGCGCATATACATGCGCAGCAGCATCGAGGCCCAGTCCTGGCTTTCGGTGCCGCCAGCCCCGGCATGAATTTCGATATAACTGTCATTGCCGTCGGCTTCGCCCGACAGCATGGATTCCAGCCGCATCTGTTCGGCGCGTTTGTTGAGGCTCAGCAGCGAATTTTCCGCATCCGTCACCATGGCGGCGTCGTTCTCGGCTTCCGCCATCTCGATCAGGCCGCGGGCGTCGGCCAGCTCAGCTTCCAGCTTGCGCACCGAACCCAGAGACGACTCCAGCTTCTGCCGCTCGCGCATCAGCTTCTGCGCGGTGGTCGGATCGTTCCAGAGGGATGGGTCTTCGGCCTTGGCGTTCAGTTCGTCGAGGCGGCGGCTTGCGACATCCCAGTCAAAGATGCCTCCTCAGCAGGGCGATGGCCTGCTGGACGTCGTCGGCGGCGCGGCTGATTTCAGGTCGCATGGCGGCTGCTTAAGGCAGAGAGCTTTTAAAGTCTAGATTAGTAGAGACCACCGGTGCCCTCGCCCACCGATGCGGGCGGCGGCTGGTTCGGGGAAGCGGGCGCGCCCGCATATTCCTCG
>CANKIV010000161.1 GCA_947482125.1 Alphaproteobacteria bacterium | reverse complement strand
TTCCAGCAGGGTGCCTTCGAAGCCGACAATGACGCCGACCATGACACGGTGGACCTGTCGGAAATCCGCGCCAGCGTCGAAGCGGTGATCACCTCACCGGTGGGGGCGCAGGTTGCCCAACTCGAAGCCGTGCTGAGCAAGCCGCGCGACACCCGTGCGGCGCGGGCGGCCGAGGCGCGTATGAAGGGCTTTGAAGGCGACAATTGCGGGGCCTGCGGCAACTTCACCCTGGTGCGCAACGGCACCTGCATGAAGTGCAATACCTGCGGTTCCACCTCAGGCTGCTCCTGAGACCTCCTGATCTGGCAGGGCTGTCATGAAAGAGCGCGGGGGTTCCGCGCTCTTTTGTTTGGAGCATTTCGCAGGACTGTCCGTTTTCGACACATGGCCTATGTCCAGTCCTGTGCCTTGGAGTAGGTTTCCTATGACGAAGGGGCGCATACCCTGCGTGCCCGGTTCCGGGAATCGGGGCGCACCTACCTCTATCGGGATGTGCCCCAGGACGTTTATGACGGCCTGATTTTCGCGGATTCGCTGGGTGCCTATTTCAACACCAACGTCCGCGATCATTTCGAGTTCGAGGAACTCTAGGATGCCAGCTGGAAGCGGCTCCGGCTTTCCAGCCGTCCCGCCAGGGCCTCAAGATCACGCGCGGCCCGCTCGAACTTGTCCCGGTAATCCGGCACGACGGTATGCGCCGCATGGTCCCGCAGCTCCGCCGCGAGACTGCGCATTTTTACGGCCTGGTCGGGTTGGGACAATTGCATGATGTGAAAACGCCCGGCGGGCACCACGCGTTCCAGGTGTTCTCCGACCGTCTCTCAACTTAAGCAATTGGTAACCAGCCCAAGGCCAGCCTAGGGAAATGCGCGCCCTGGCTCCTCTGGCAACGCTTCTTCTGCTGGCACTTCCGGCCCATGCGGCCGATCCTGCCGCCGTGGCCAAAATCCGGGGCGGCATCGTGGATTGTGTCGGCTGCAACCTGTCGGGAGCAGACCTGACCAACACCTGCGTCAAGGAACATGACCTGCGAGGGGCCAATTTCGACGGCGCCAACGCCACCTTGATGTGCATGTCCTTTTCCAATTTCACCAATGCCAGCTTCCGCGGTACCGAACTCAGCGGCGCCAACATGGCAGGCGCGAAAATGGACGGCGCCGACCTGACCGGGGCGAAGACCTCGATCACATCCTTCCTGGGCACCGACCTGCGCAAGGTAAAGGGCCTGACCCAGAAGCAGATGGACGTCGCCTGCAGCGACGCCGCCACAAGGCTGCCGCCCGGCCTGACGATCCGGACCTGCCAATAAGATCAGTTCTGCTGGGACTGGACCGCGCGGCGGAAGGCCAGCGGATCGTCAATCATGTCGAACGGCTCCTTGGTGCCGCCGGTGCCGATCACCACGATGGTGCCGTAATTCAGCAGCCGCGCCAGGATGCCCTGGCGGACTTCCACCGATTCCACCTTCGACATGTTGATCTCGATGGTCTGGCGCGAGATCAGCCCGACCTTGATGATGACGCGCCGGTCGGTCACCGCGAATTCGCTGGTCCAGTGCCGGATCCAGGCGCCGACCAGCATCGCCATCCCGACCAGCAGCACCAGCAGACCCGCAATCGGTATCATGAACAGGCCGATGCCCAGCAGGATCATCACGGCCGGGGGCAGGAAGACGATGCCATGAATGCGCGTCTGCAGGACGACCTGCTCGCCCGGCATGAGATTGTCGTCGACATAACTTCCCATGCCCCGCCCCTTTTTGCCTATTCCGCCGCTGCCTTCAGCGGATCGGGCTTCCAGCGCAGCACCGGTTTGCGGGCGGCCGCCGTCTCGTCCAGGCGGCGGCGCGGCGCCAGATGCGGGGCGCCGGCGAACCGTGCCGTCTGCCCGGCGCGGGCTTCGGTCGCCAGGGTGTGCAGGACATGGATGAAACGGTCCAGCGAATGCTTGGATTCGGACTCGGTCGGCTCGATCAGCATGGCGCCATGCACCACCAGCGGGAAATACATGGTCATGGGGTGATAGCCCTCGTCGATCATCGCCTTGGCGAAGTCCAGCGTGGTGACGCCGGTGCCCTCGAGGAAACTGTCGTCGAACAGGGCTTCATGCATGCAGGGCCCATCGCCGAACGGCGCGCTCATCACGTCCTTCAGCGAGGCCAGGATGTAATTGGCCGACAGCACCGCATCTTCCGACGCCTGGCGCACGCCGTCACGGCCATGGCTGAGCATGTAGGTCAGGGCCCGCGTGAACATGCCCATCTGGCCGTGGAAGGCGCACATGCGGCCGAAGGGCTTGGCGCCGTCCGGGGCGTCGGCGGCATTTTCGATCAGGCGCAACCCGTCCTTGCCCGCCACCAGCAGCGGGATGGGGGCATAGGCCGCCAGCCGTTCCGACAGCACCACCGGACCCGCGCCCGGGCCGCCGCCGCCATGGGGGGTGGAAAAGGTCTTGTGCAGGTTGATGTGCATGGCGTCGATGCCCAGATCACCGGGCCGCACCTTGCCGGCGATGGCGTTGAAATTGGCGCCGTCGCAATAGAAATAGGCGCCCGCCTCATGCACTGCCCTGGCGATATCGACGATCTCACCTTCGAACAACCCGCAGGTATTGGGATTGGTCAGCATGATCGCCGCCACGTCCGGGCCCAGCTTGGCCTTCAGGGCTTCGGCATCGACCCGGCCATTCGGCTTGGCCGGCACTTCATCCACCGTGAAGCCGGCAAAAGCGGCGGTGGCGGGATTGGTGCCATGGGCGGATTCCGGCACCAGGATGCGAGGCCGGGTTTCGCCGCGGGCGGCGATGGCCGCACGAATGGCCAGCAGGCCGCACAGTTCGCCATGGGCGCCCGCCTTGGGCGACATGGCGACGGCGGGCATGCCGGTCAGGGTGGTCAGCCAGTTCATCAACTGCGAGATCACCTGCAGCGCGCCCTGGGTGGTGGATTGCGGCGCCAGCGGATGCAGGTCGCCGAAGCCGGGCAGCCGCGCCATCTTCTCGTTCAGGCGCGGATTGTGCTTCATGGTGCAGGAGCCCAGCGGATAGAGCCCGCTGTCGATCGCGTAATTCTTGCGCGACAGCCGCACATAATGGCGGATCACCTCCGGCTCGCTGAGGCCCGGCAGGCCGATGGCGTCCTTGCGCCGCGCACCGCCCAAACGGGCGTCGGAAATCTGCACATCCGGCAGGTCCACGCCGGTGGCGCCATGGCCAAGCTCGAAGATAAGGCCTTCTTCATGATCCAGACCCCGGTCGCCGGAAATGGTGGCGATGCTCGCGGGAAAGGCTTCTCCGGAACCACTGGGCCGGCCCTGATTGTTCATGCTCATCAGATTGCTTCCTTGAGCGCATTGACCAGCGCATCAAAATCGTCGTCGGTATTGGTTTCGGTCGCCGCCAGGATCAGCAGGTTCGCGGCCGCCTTGTCCTTCGGCAGCAGACGCGAGGCAGGCACGCCGGCGATGACACCCTTTTGCACCAGCGCATCCACCACCGGGCCTGCCGGTTTGGGCAGCTTGACGGTGAACTCATTGAAGAAGGCATCGGTCACCAGTTCCACGCCCGGCAGCGCCGCCAGCCGGTCGGCCAGCGCCGACGCCTTGGCATGGTTGAGCCGTGCCAGCCGCGTCAGGCCTTCCTCGCCCAGCAGCGACAGGTGGATGGTGAAAGCCAGGGTGCAAAGGCCGGAATTGGTGCAGATGTTGCTGGTCGCCTTTTCGCGGCGGATATGCTGCTCGCGGGTGGAAAGTGTCAGCACGAAACCGCGGCGGCCTTCGGCATCCACCGTCTCGCCGCACAGCCGGCCCGGCATCTGGCGCAGGAACTTCTCGCGGGTGGCGAACAGGCCGACATAGGGCCCGCCGAAATTCAGGCCATTGCCGATGCTCTGGCCTTCGGCGGCCACAATGTCCGCGCCCTGCGCACCGGGCGGTTCCAACAGGCCCAGCGACACGATCTCGGTCACCACCGCGATCAGCAGCGCGCCCTTGGCATGGGCGGCTTCGGCTATGGGGCGCAGGTTGCGGATCAGACCGAACACGTCCGGCGACTGCACCACCACGCAGGCGGTCTGGTCGTCGATCAGGGCGATAATGTCTTCGGCGCTGCCAGGCGTGACGGGCGTACGCTCGACCGGGCCGAACAGGCCGGCCACGGTTTCCACGGTTTCGGCGTAATGGGGATGCAACCCACCCGACAGGATCGCCTTGCCGCGCTTGGTGACGCGCTGGGCCATCAGCACTGCCTCGGCGGTGGCGGTCGAGCCGTCATAGAGCGAGGCATTGGCCACCTCCATGCCGGTCAGCAGCGCCACCTGGGTCTGGAATTCGAACAGGTACTGCAGCGTTCCTTGCGCGATTTCCGGCTGGTAGGGCGTGTAGCTGGTGAGGAATTCCGAGCGCTGGATAAGGTGATCCACGGCACTGGGAACATGATGCTTGTAGGCTCCCGCGCCGCAGAAGAAGGGCACAGCGCCGGCGGCGACATTCCTGGCCGCCAGCTTCGACATGGCACGATCGACTTCCAGTTCGCCCTGCGTGTCGGGCAGATTGAAGGCCGACAGCGGCACCACCGCCGATTTGGGGACGTCGCGGAACAACGCATCCACGTCCGGGGCGCCGATCGTCGCCAGCATGGCGCGGCGGTCATCAGGAGTGAGCGGCAGGTAACGCATCAGAGCGACTCCACGAACTTCGCATAGGCCGCCGCATCCATCAGCTTGGCGAACTCGTCCTTGTTGGACAGCGTAAGCTTGAAGAACCAGCCCTCGCCTTCCGGGTCCTCGTTGACTTTGGAGGGCGCGGCTTCCAGCGCACTGTTGGCAGTCGTGACCGTGCCGCCGGCCGGGGCATAGATGTCGCTGGCGGCCTTGACGCTTTCGACCACCGCGGCCTCGCCGCCGGCCGTGACGGCCTTGCCGCTGGCGGGCAGTTCCACGAACACCACGTCGCCCAGGGCTTCGGAGGCATATTTGGTGATGCCGACGGTGGCCTCGTCGCCCTCGAGGCGGATCCATTCATGCTGGTCGGTATAGCGGACTTCACTCATCGCAAAAACTCCTAGCGGCGGTAACGGTTGGGAACGAAAGGCATGGGGGCGATGCGGGCGGGCAAGGCCTTGCCGCGCACCATCAGGTCGATTTCGGTGCCCTGGACGGCGAAAGCACTCTCGACATAGCCCATGGCGACGGGCGCATTCAGGCTGGGGCCGAAACCGCCAGATGTGACCTTGCCGATGATGCGCCCCTGTTTGTCGGCAATCTCCGCGCCCTCGCGGGCCGGAGCCCGGCCGTCGGGGAGGATGCCGACGCGCTTGATTGTCGGCAGCCCGTTCAGCGTGATGGCGGCGCCGGGAAAATCCTTCGCTTCCTTGCGGCGCTTGCCCACGGACCACATCAGGGCGGCTTGCGCGGGGTTGCGGGTATCATCAATGTCGTGGCCGTAGAGGCACAGGCCCGCTTCCAGCCGCAGACTGTCTCGCGCACCCAGCCCGATGGGCAGAACGTCGGCATCGGCCAGCAACGCGCGCGCCACCTTCTCAGCATCGGCGCCTTCCAGCGATATCTCGTACCCGTCCTCGCCGGTATAGCCGGTGCGGCCAATGATGGCGGGCGCGCCGGCCACCGTGGCGCGGCGAACCTGCATGAAGGTCATGGCAGAAATACCGGGCGAGAATTTTTCCAGAACTTCGGCGGCTTTGGGACCCTGCAGCGCCAGAAGGGCGCGGTCAGGCCGCGGCGTCAGCGTGGCGACGCCTTTCAGCTTTTCAGCGATGTACGCAAAGTCGCCTTCCTTGGTACCGGCATTGACCACCAGGTACAGGTCCGCTTCGCCTTCAAGGCGCGAGAACATGAAGTCGTCCAGGATGGTGCCGGCATCGGTCAGCAGCAGGCCGTAGC
>CANKIV010000160.1 GCA_947482125.1 Alphaproteobacteria bacterium | reverse complement strand
TGTCGCCGGAATTGTTTTTCGATCTTTCACCCGAGGGCAGGCTGACCACGCGTCCCATGAAGGGCACCGCGCCGCGCGGCGGGAATGATGAGGCGGAACGGACGCATCTTTCCGCCAGCGCCAAGGACCGCGCCGAGAATCTGATGATCGTGGATTTGATCCGCAACGATCTGTCCCGCATCGCCCAGGGCGGCAGCGTGGAGGCGTCCGACCTGTTCAAGGTCGAAAGTTACCCGACCCTGCACGCCATGGTTTCCACCGTGACGGCGCGGAAGCGCGACGGGGTGGGGCCAACCGACATCCTGCGCGCGCTGTTTCCCTGCGGCTCGGTCACCGGCGCGCCCAAGATACGCGCCATGGAGATTTTGCACGAGCTGGAGACATCGCCGCGCCAGGCCTATTGCGGCGCCATCGGCCATTTCGCGCCCGACGGCTCGGCGCGGTTCAATGTCGCCATCCGCACGCTGACGATTGCCGGCAACGCAGGCGAACTGGGGATTGGCGGCGGCGTGGTGCAGGACTCGGCAGGCTCCAGCGAATATGCCGAATGCCTGCTCAAGGCCCGTTTCTTTGAAAGCGCCCGCCGCCCGCTGGAATTGATTGAAACCCTGCGCTGGCAAGACGGCTTTGTCCGGATGGACAGCCATTTCGCCCGCATGGCAGCGTCGGCCAAAGTTTTCGGACTGCAGTTTGACGCCTGCGCCGCCCGGATCGCGCTGCATCACGCCGTGGCGGGAAAGACCGGCGCCCGGCGCGTCCGCCTGACCTTGAATGAAAGCGGGCATCACGACGCCAGCGCCCATGACCTGCCGCCCAATCCCGAAAACTGGAATTGGGCAATGTCGCCGGAGGCGACCCACAGCGCCGACCTGCTGCTGCGTCACAAGACCAGTTGGCGCGAGCTGTATGAAAATGAAGTCAGTCGGCTGGGGACGGACGAAGTCATTTTCTGCAATGAACGCGGCGAAGTCACCGAGGGCGCCCGCAGCAATATTTTTGTCGAGCGCGACGGCATCTTGCTGACGCCGCCGCTCGCCGCCGGCGTGCTGGACGGACGCTTGCGCGCCGAACTGATCGAACAGGGCAGGGCGCGCGAAGCCACGCTGATGCCGAATGACCTGAACAGGGGATTTTACTTCGGCAATTCGCTGCGCGGCCTGATCCCGGCCAAAACCATCTAGCTTTTGGCCGCCAGCGCCGACAACAGCACAACAGTCTGCGGCAGCAGCCAGCCTTTGACTTCGGTCAGCCGTCCCGCCGCGATATCGGCTTGCACCGCCGTGGCCAGATCGCCCTGGAGGCTGGTGCGTAGCCGTGCCGCCAGCGCCTTTGCATCGGGCGCATTGTCCACCGCCGCGCCCAGCCTGGCGGCCTGATCGCGGTCCCCCAGCTCTTCCAGCAGATCGTCATGCGCGGTGGGCGGGTAATGCTTCACGAACAGGTCGGTGAAGCGATAAAGGCCCGCTGCCAACGCACCGCCTGCCGCCGCCAGCCCTGCGAGCAACGCCCTGCGGTTCATGCCGCGATCCTTTTCAGGTGATCGGCCAGACGCAGGGTGAGGGCCAGCAGATTCAGGGTCGGGTTGGATGCGCCATAGGTGGGAAACACCGCGCTGCCCGCGACATGCAGATTGGCGAGGCCATGCACCTTGCCGTCGCCGTCCACCACGCCCTGTTTGGGATTGGAGTGCATGCGCACGGTGCCCAGATGGTGATGACCCCAGTCCATGTTCTTCAGCCACTCTTCGCGGTGGCTGCAATTGAGCCGCAACAGGCCCGCTCCGGAGGCCAGCAACTGCCGGCCCAGCTCGGCCAGCGTCAGGCGGTAGCGGGCGAAATCGTCATCGGTGACGCGCATGTGAAGCTTCAGGCGCGGCAGGCCCAGCGCATCCTTTTCCCCCGTCAGGGTCAATCGCCGGTCGGGATCGGGCATCAGTTCCATGCCGCAGCCCACGGAAAAAGCGCGGGCGTTCGACGCGTCCACGCCCAGCGCAATGGCGGCGGTGATCACGGCGGCCTTGCCGGTCTCGTCCAGTTCCACCGGATGTTCCATGGTGGTGAGCGAGCCCATGATATGCCGGCTTCGCGCGAAGGCGGCGGTGGGCGCAAATACGGCGCGCATGATCGCGCCATTGCCCATGTTGAGATTGTTTCCGTAATAGGGGCCGCGCTTGCCGCTGAACACCACCAGGGTGGCGACATCGCGCGGGATCGGATTGTCGCCGAAAAAGCGTCCCACCATATCATTCTGGTTGCCGACCCCGGCCTTCATCACGTCATTGGAAGCCAGCAGCAGCCGGGCATTCTCCATGCCGCCAGCCGCCAGAACGACATGGCGCGGCTTTACCGTGAAGCGCAGGCCGGTCAGCGTGGCCACATCCAGCCGGTCCACGCGCCTGGCATCCGGCGTCAGGCGGATGGCGGTGACATTGGCGTTCAGCAGCGGCTTGATGGTGGCTGCCGCTTTGATGTCGGCTTCATAACGGACGCCGAAACGGGTCGGCAGCACGTCGCCGCGCATCTTGGAAAACTGGAACCAGCTTGTGTACAGCCCGCCATGGCCCAACGGCAGCATCGGCGCCTTGGCGGAGGCCAGCCGATCGCCCTGGTCGTAGATCCACGGCCCGGCTTCCACCAGCGCCTGGGCGCGGGGATAGTAGGGATCCAGCGCGGTTCGCGGGAACGGCCAGCCGGAGTGGGGCACCCAGTCGCGCTTCTCGAAATCGCTGGCATCCAGCGGCCTGCACCAGCCGCCCCAGTGATTGGTGCCGCCGCCCAACGTGCGCAGCCGCCCCGCATCCAGCGATGCATAATCGTCGCCGCTCTGGCTTCCGGCATACATGTCCTGAACCGCAGGATCGAGATTCATGCTGCCGGATTCCAGCAGCAGGATGTCGAGCTTGGTCGCGGCCAGCGCCAGCGCCAGGCTGATGCCCGCCGGCCCGCCGCCGACAATGGCGATATCCGGCTTCAGCACCGTACCGGCGGCAAGCGTGCGGGCGTCGACAAAGGCGCTCAAACGGAAATCCTAGATGTCTTCGCTGTGGCCGACATTGTAGCCGCCATCCACCGCGATGGCCTGGCCGGTGATCCAGGTGGCCTGGTCGGAAATCAGGAACAGCGCCATATGGGCGATGTCCTCGGGCTCGCCCATCCGGCCCAGCGGATGCAGGGCCGTCAGCTTGGCGCGGCGTTCCGGCGTCAGGCTGGCCAGCAGCGGCGTGTTGACGAAGCCCGGGCAGATGCAGTTCACCCGCACTTTGTCCTGTGCATAGTCCAGCGCCATGTTCCTGGTCAGCGAGATGATGGCGCCCTTGCTGGCGCTGTAGGCGGCGCGGTTGCGCGTGCCGGTGGTGGCCACCCCCGACGACAAATGCAGCACCGAGCCGCCAAAGGCGCGCAAGTGGGGCAGGGCGTATTTCGACACCAGGAAGGCGCCGCGCACATTCACCGCCATGACCGCATCGTAATCGGCCATGTCGGTCTCATCGACCTTGGCGCGGCGGGCGATACCGGCGCTGTTCACCACCGCATCGATCCGCGACAGGCCGGACAGCGCCCGCTTGACCTGGTCCTCATCGGCAATGTCGCAGATGCGGCTGGTGGCGAAGGGCGCGGCGACGCGGTCGATGGCGGTGATGGTGGCGCCCTCGGCTTCCGCCGCCTGGGCGATGGCCAGGCCCAGCCCGGAGGCCGCGCCGGTGACTACTACGTGTTTGTCGGAAAATCGCATGGTGGGGAGAGTAGCGTCAGAGATAGATCGAGTCACCCTCGCGAACATTGTTTTGGGCAGGGTGCCTGCGCGCTTCGCGCCCTCACGGCGCTGTCGCGCGGGGCGCTCAGCCGCTTGGCTACACCAATTTCCCGCAAGCCGCTACGTTATTTCTAGCAATCTAATAGCTATCACGCTGGAAAAAATATCCGGCAGGCCAGTGCCAATGACCAAGCTGTCCGGAGATCCAATACTAGCGCAAAATAAAAGGCCTGGAGCGAGGGTAATCGGTCCAGGCCAGGAGCTTGCTTGTCCTGAGAGACAGCTGCGTCCGGATTAAGTGACGCCGCTTTACAAGCTCCCTTGGAATATAAGGAAGGTATGGAATTTCAGTCAATGTAGCGCCACAAACTGTTCCGGCCACTTTGGTTTATATTAGTTGCAATGCTGCAATGACCTACTGCTCGTAATGCCCTCCGTATATGGACAGGGTCTGTTCTGGCTATGCGCAGGCTGGGGCGTGCCGCTAACTCCGTCGGTGTGAGCCCATCCAGGCTCGTGTGCGGTCTGAGTGTGTTGTAGTCGGCCCTCGCGGGCGCTTCATGCAGCGCGCTGGGTGGCTCATGCGGTGGGCTTGAATGGAGGCTAGTATGCGCTTTACAGCCGTACCGTGCTTTCGCACTTCTTGCGCTAAGCGCGCCTGCAGCAGTTGCTCAGTGTGCCGGATACGTGGGACCAGGTGCCGCGTGCTTCGCCGGTCCTGGCGGGGGACTTTCATATTGTCCGGGGGGGGCTTTCCAGCGGCCCCGGTGGAGGGCGTTCTTATAGCCCAGTAGGTAGTTGCTCCCTGGGGCCGGGTGGTACCTGCAGCGGCCCGTGGAACCGTCCTGCTCCGAATTGCGGATAACGCACCTGTCAGCGACACGTGGGAATCACGAAAGCCGGGAGCGGCTGGCATCGTGCAGGGCCCAAAAGCAGCATTCTGCTTACCGGACGCTTACCGGGGAAGGTGTGGTATCATGCCATCCACCCAGAACATTACGGTAAAAATTTGAATTTATTATAAAAATTGGTGGAGCCAAGCGGGATCGAACCGCTGACCTCCTGCATGCCATGCAGGCGCTCTCCCAGCTGAGCTATGGCCCCGTACCAATGACAGACCGGTCTGGTGTCCGGTCCGAACTTATAACCTAGGGTTCG
The DNA here is from genome assembly GCA_947482125.1 of Alphaproteobacteria bacterium. GTDB lineage: Bacteria > Pseudomonadota > Alphaproteobacteria > Micropepsales > Micropepsaceae > Rhizomicrobium. The sequence goes on along the minus strand of CANKIV010000160.1, from coordinate 1,009 downwards.
TCCTTGGCGATGCCGGGATCGATGATGCCGGAGACATCGTCTTCCTCGTCTTCGACTTCGCCCAGAAGATCGTTGTCTTCCTCGTCTTCGTCGTCCTCGACTTCGATGTCCTCGATGCCTTCGGCTTCGTCGGCATCGACCACGGACATGCCCGATTCCGCTTCGGCTTCTTCTTCCTCGGCTTCCTCGTCCTCGTCCTCGCCGGTGGCCGCGATCTTCAGCGGCGCTTCGACAACGGCTTCGGCTTCTTCTTCCTCTTCGTCGGATTCGGACGCTTCGTCCTCATCTTCGTCTTCTTCGTCCTCGTCTTCGCTCTCGGCGGCGACGACCTTGCCGGCCTCTACCGTCTCGGCCACGCGGCTGCGGCGCTGCTTGAACAGCGCTTCGGGCTCATAGCTGAAACCGCACTTGGGGCATTCGATCGGCCGCTTGGTGAGGTCGTAAAACCTCGCCGCACAGCTGGGGCATGCCCGTTTGGTTCCAAGATCTGCCTTGACCAAGATGATGCTTCCCGCAAGAAGAGGGTTATTGGAGGGGCGCGTTTGCCACGGGTTGCCCCGCCTGTAAAGGTCTTTTGAAGCCCCTGATGCATAACGCCAATTCCGCCCCGTTGACTGCCCGCCGCGCCGGACCCCTGACAGGGACGGCCCAGGTCCCGGGCGACAAATCCATTTCCCAACGGGCGCTGATCCTGGGCGCGCTGGCGGATGGGGAAACCCGCATCACCGGCCTGCTGGAATCGGGCGACGTCCATTCCACCGCCGGCGCCCTAAGAGGCTTCGGCGCCACCCTGACCCAGGAAGGCCCTGGCCGCTGGCGGGTCCAGGGCACTGGGGTCGGGAACTGGAAGAGCCCTGCCGCGGAACTGGATTTCGGCAATTCGGGCACCGGCTCGCGGCTGGTGATGGGGGCGATGGCCACCACGCCGATCACCGCCATCTTCACGGGCGACGCCAGTTTGAAGTCGCGCCCCATGGCGCGGGTGGTGGCCCCGCTCAAGGCTTTCGGC
>CANKIV010000159.1 GCA_947482125.1 Alphaproteobacteria bacterium | reverse complement strand
GCCCGTCATGCCGTGATCGTCAAGTCCGGCAACATGAGCATGGGCGTCAATCTGCTGGCGGCCCTGGCCGAACGCGCCGCCAGGGCGCTGGCCGATTACGATATCGAGATTCTGGAAATGCATCACCGCAACAAGGTGGATGCCCCGTCGGGCACCGCCTTGCTGCTGGGCGAAGCGGCGGCCAGGGGCCGCGGCGTGGCGCTGAACAAGCATGCGGTGAAATCCCGCGATGGCCATACGGGTGCGCGCAAGGATGGCGATATCGGCTTTGCGACATTGCGCGGCGGAAGCGTTGTAGGCGAGCATTCGGTGATCTTCGCCGGGACCGGCGAACGCATCACGCTTTCGCATTCGGCGGAAGACCGTTCGATCTTCAGCCACGGCGCCTTGACGGCGGCGCGCTGGGGCCATGGCCAGAAGCCGGGCCTTTATTCCATGAGCGATGTTCTCGGGTTGAATGCCTAAGCGTCTCACAGCCGCCGAAGCCGAAGAGTTTTTCGCGCGGCTGAAGAAACTCGATCCTGAGCCCAAGACCGAGCTGCAATATGTGAATCCCTACACCTTGCTGGTGGCTGTGGCGCTGTCCGCCCAGGCCACCGACAAGGGTGTCAACAAGGCGACGGCGCCGCTGTTCAAGACGGTGACGACGCCGGCGCAGATGGTGGCGCTTGGCGAGGCGGGCTTGAGCGACGCGATCAAGACCATCGGCCTGTATCGCGGCAAGGCCAGGAACGTCATCGCGCTGTCAAAAATCCTGCTGGAACAGCATGGCGGAGAGGTGCCGCAAAACCGCGAGGCGCTGGAGGCGCTGCCCGGCGTGGGCCGCAAGACCGCCAATGTGGTGCTGAATGTCGCCTTCGGCGAGCCGACCATCGCGGTGGACACCCATATCTTCCGGGTTTCCAACCGCACCAACCTGGCGCCCGGCAGGAATGTGGTCGAGGTGGAGATGGGCCTGGAAAAGATCGTGCCCGATCATTTCAAGAGCCATGCCCATCACTGGCTGATCCTGCACGGCCGCTATACCTGCGTGGCGAGGAAGCCCTTGTGCCTGGTTTGCGTGGTGCGCGATCTCTGCCGCTTCAAGGACAAGACGAAAGAGCTGCCGTCCGAGAAACCCAGAGCGACCGCGAACCCGAAGGGCCTCGCGGCGCGACCAAAGATTAAGATATCTTCGGCGGGGAAGCGCGCAGCGCGGTGAGGCAGGCGCTGTCCGCCGCCGTGTTCACGCCATGCGGCAGGGTTTCGACATGGCGCACCGCCAGCGGCGCGCCATAGAAAAAGAAAAAGGCGCGGCAGGCCGCCCCGTCATAACGCCACATCTCGACGGCGCCATCCTTGCGCACGAAGGCTGGCCGGCCCAGCGCCGCCTGCAGCGCCGCAGCCGAAAGATTGAAGTAGCCGGGCGGCTCGCCGCGCGGCGGGGCGCTGGGGATGGCAGCGGCGGCGGCGCGGGGCGCGCGCGGCGCCTGATTGGCGCAGCCGGCGGCCAGCAAAACGAGGAAAAAGCAGGCGGCAGGACGGATCATGCTTTGCCTTCTGCACCAGGCTTTTGCAGCTCACAAGTGAAATGCTTGCAGGTCCGGCGCTATACCGTATAAGCGAAACTTCGATTTCGCGGGGGTTTGCATGTCGCAGCAGTATGATGTCGCCGGTCTGGGCAATGCCATTGTGGATGTCATCGCCTCGGTGGATGACCGTTTCCTGCTGACCCACCGCATCGCCAAGGGCGGCATGACCCTGATCGACGAGTTCCGCGCCAAGGAGCTGCTCAAGCTCCTGGCCGACAACCAGCAGACCATGAGCAGCGTGCATGAAGTGGCGGGCGGCTCGGCCGCCAACACCATGGCGGGCATCGCCTCGCTGGGCGGCAATGGCGTGTTTGTCGGCAAGGTGTTCGATGACCGGCTGGGCGAGGTGTTCGGCAAGTCCATGGCCAGCCTGGGCATGACCTTCACGACGGCGCCTGCCTGCCAGGGTTCCTCCACCGCCACCTGCATGATTGCGGTGACCCCGGACGGCCAGCGCAGCATGAGCACCTATCTGGGCGCGTGCCGCGAGCTGGTGCCGGACGATATCGACGAACAGCAGGTGGCTGCCGCGCGCATCCTCTATATCGAGGGCTATCTGTGGGACCAGGAGGAAGCCAAGCAGGCGGCGCGCAAGGCCATCGCCGCCGTGAAGGGCGCGGGCGGGCGCATTGCCCTGTCCCTGTCTGATTCCTTCTGCGTTGGCCGCTTCCGCGACGAATTCCTGCACCTGCTGGACAAGGATGTGAACATCCTGTTCGCCAATGAGGACGAAGCCAAGGCGCTGTTCCAGCAGGACGACTTTGACGGCGTGGTCGCCGCGGCCAAGGAGTGGGGCGGCATCGCTGCGCTCACCCGTTCGGCCAAGGGCTGCGTCATCATCGAGGAAGGCCATGAGCATGTCATTCCCGCCGCTCCCGTCAGCCGCGTGATCGACACAACCGGCGCGGGCGACCAGTTCGCCGCCGGATTCCTGTACGGCATGACCCATGGCAAGGGCATGGCCGATTGCGGGCGGCTCGGCGCGCTGGCGGCGGCTGAAGTGATTTCGCATTACGGCGCGCGGCCGGAGACGTCGCTGAAGGACCTGGCGGCAAAAGCCGGACTGATCTAACCCGGTGTCATGGCCCGCACTTGCGGGCCATGACCGGAGTTTTCTACTCGCCGATCACATGAAGCGTCACTTCGCGCCTGTGCGGCGCATCGCGATGCTCGAAGACGTAAATCCCCTGCCAGGTGCCCAGTGCCAGCCGGCCCTTGTGCAGCGGAATTCCCAGTGACGTCTGCGTCAGCGCCGAGCGGATATGCGAGGGCATGTCGTCGGGGCCTTCGGCGGTGTGGCGATAATTCATGCCGCTGGTCGCAAGATGGGCAAAGAATGTCTGCAGGTCCCTGCACACATCCGGATCGGCATTTTCCTGGATCAGCAGCGAGGCCGAGGTATGGCGGATGAAACAGGTGAGAAGCCCGGTCTCGATTTCTGCGCCGCGCACGAAATCTTCCAGCGCGTCCGTGAACTCATAAAGCCCCGGTCCGCGCGTCGGCACTGTGAGGGTGCGCTGCGCCTGCTTCATTTGGCTTTGCGCAAATAGACATACAGCGCGCCGCCGCCGCCATGGCGCACATGCGCCGTCTTGGTGCTGGCGATCATCGCCGCCAGTTCCGGCTCCTTCAGCCAGCGCGGCACCATCTGCTTGAGCACGCCATGGGGCGAAGTCATCCAGCTGGCGCTTTCCTCCTTGCGGGGATTGCCCTTGCCCGTCACCACCAAAATCAGCCGGTTGCCGCGCTGTCGCGCCCCGACAAGAAATCTGGACAAGGCGCGATAGGCGGCGGCTTCCGTCATGCCATGCAGGTCCAGCTTGGCGTCCGGCTCCAGCATCCCGCGCCGCAGCCGGTCTTCGGTGGCGCCATTGACGCCGCTGGGAACGGCGGGGCCGCTTTTCTTTTTGGCCGGAGCCTTGGGCGCGGCCACCTTGATGGGGCGCGCCTCCCGGAAATTCTGTTCGAAGAGCTTGCGCTCCTCATCGCTGACGGATCGGCGGCTCATGGCCAGCTTCTCGATGCCCCTGTTTTCTCGGCCAGCCCATTGGGAAGCAGCAAATACAAGCGCCCCGGCGCTTTCATCGCCCCGGCGCGGCGTTCCGCCTCCGGGCCAAAGCCGAAGAAGATGTCGCCGCGAACGCTGCCGCGAATGGCGCCGCCGATATCCTGCGCCACCAGCAATCCGCGCACCGGATCGGGCCCGCCGGCATCAAGATAGAAGGGCGCGCCCAGGGCATGGATGCGCGGGTCCACCGCCATGCTGGCCCCCGGCGTCAGAGCCACGCCCAGCGCGCCGGTGCTGCCCAGCGCCACATCGCCCAGCGGCCTCTGGTCGAAGAAGATGTAGCTTTCATTGCCTTCCATCACGCTTTGGGCGCGCGCCGGGTTTGCCAGCAGCCAGGCGCGGATGGTTTGCAGCGAGACATTTTCGCGGCTCAGCGCACCCTCGGCAATCAGGGTGCGGCCGATGGCGGTGTAGGGGCGGCCATTCTCGCCGGCATAGCCGATGCGTGCGGCGCTGCCATCATCGAACACCACACGGCCCGAGCCCTGGATCTGCAGGAAGAAAAACGCCACGGCATCGTCGGTATAGAAAAGCACCGGCGCATCGGAGGCCGCATTGATCTCTTTTCGCGTGGCATAGGGCACCAGGGTGTGGCCCGAGACTTTGCCGGAAATGCGCTCGCCCTTGAGCTTGGGGATGAACTGGCCCAGATCGGCGCGCACCAGATCCGAGGGGAGGCCATGCACCGGTGTCTGATAGGCATCATGGCGGCTGCGGCTGGCGCGGATTTCCGGCTCGTAATAGCCGGTGAACAGGCCTTCCCCGCCTTGAACCGCAAAGGGCGTGAAATTGCGGGCAAAGAAGTCCTTGGCGTCGCCACTGGTGCCGGCGCAAACCCCGCGCCAGTCGCCCACGGTGCCGGCATAGCCTGCGCCGCCCATCGGCGTGGCGTCCGGTTTTGCGGCAAGCGCGGCGCAGCTGCGGCGGAAGGATTGCAGCGCCGCATCGGCATTGGCCGTATCCCAGCCCGGCAAGCTGTCATGGCTGATGCGGGTGAGAGTCCAGGTGTCCGGCGCCGGCGGCTTGACGGCGGGGCTCTCTATGGCCGGATTGGCGCAGCCGGCCAGCGCGACCGCCGCGCCGAGTAATAGCCCCCGCGCCGTCTTCATCCCGGCATGTCACCGGCGGTGGTGATCAGCAGCCAGTTGGGATCGCGGGACGTGACATTGCGCGAAAAGGTCCAGACATCGGTCACCGGATCGGAACCGAATTCGGCGGTGAAGGCGACGGTGATTTCCGCCTGCTTTCCATCCAGCACGGCATTGACGATCCTGGCGTCCGACAATTTGGTGAGAGGAGCGGGCGGCTCGCTGCGGCCCGCGATGGCGCCGTCAAAGGCCGTCATCACCTCGGGCGCCAGCAGCGGCTTCAAGACCTCGCGGTCACCGCGTGCGAAGGCATCCACGATCATGGTGTAGGCCTGCTGCGCGCCGGTGAGGAAACGGGCGGCGTCGAAGCTGCGGTCGGCGAGCTGGATTTCCAAAAGGCCCCCCTTGGCGGCGGCGGGTGGCGGCGTTTCCAGCGCGCTGGCCGGTGCCGGCTGCGCCACCGGCGCTGGCGCGCTCAGGGGAGAGGGTTTGGGCTGTGGGGGCGCCTCATGGCCGGTGCGCCGCCCCAAGACCCAATAGAGCCGGAAGCAGACGATACCCGCCAGGGTGGCGGCGATGAAAAGACCCAATGTTTGCGAATCCGGCATGATGCAACCCTTGATTACCGACCCGCCCCGCAACCGCCGCGACCCTAGCCGCCCGGAACAAGGCTTGTGAAGCGCTTTTCCTTGTCAGCCCCGCGCAATCCATGGTAGCGCGCGGGCCGCATTCAGCCTCAAGGCCCCAGACGGCCCAGGCTCACACAGGAAGATTACCACAATGAGCAGCGAAGGAACCGCGACCCCGCAGGTGCCCAACCTTCAGGTCATGGCCCAGTACATCAAGGACTTGTCCTTCGAAAATCCGGGCGCGGTGACCGAAATCGCCCAGCGGCCCCAGATCGACCTGGCGGTGGACCTGAACGCCAAGCGGGTCGAGGACGAGATTTTCGAGGTCGAGCTGAAAATCCGCGTCGACGCCAAGAACGAAGACAAGCCGCTGTTCCTGCTGGAAGTCGCCTATGCCGGCGTGTTCCAGCTGAAGAACGTGCCCGACACCGCCACCCAGCAGGCGATCCTGCTGATCCAGGCGCCGCACATGCTGTTCCCCTTCGTCCGCCGCATCGTCTCCGATGTGGTGCGCGACGGCGGCATGCCGCCCTTGATGATCGAGCCGATCGATTTCATGGCGCTGTACCAGGCCCGGGTGGCGCAGGCCGCCGGCGCGCCGCCCCAGGGCACCGCTTAAGTCCAGAGATTCTTGTCG
>CANKIV010000158.1 GCA_947482125.1 Alphaproteobacteria bacterium | reverse complement strand
CGCGCGCCCAGTCGCCCGAGTCATGATGGTCATAGAAAATGCCGCCCACGCCGCGCGGCTCCATGCGGTGCGGCAGCCAGAAATAGGTGTCGGCCCATTTCTTGTACTTGGGGAACCAGTCGCTGTTGAAACCGTCGCACGCCTTCTTCAGGCGCTGGTGGAAATCCACCGTGTCGGGATGGCGCGGAGTGCGCGCGGCATCGAGCGTGGGGTTGAGGTCCGCGCCGCCGCCGAACCAGCTTTCGGTGGTGACGATCATGCGGGTGTTCATGTGCACGGCGGGCACGCGCGGATTTTTCATGTGGGCGATCAGGCTGATGCCGCTGGCCCAGAAGCGCGGATCGTCCGCCGCGCCCGGTATCTGCTTGGCGAATTCGGGCGAAAAGCTGCCGAACACGGTCGAAGTGTGGACGCCCACTTTCTCGAACAGCCGCCCGCGCATCATGCCCATGACGCCGCCGCCTTCGTCGCCGCTTTTTGCATTGCCGCCTTCGGCGGCGGAGCCGCGTATCCAGGGCGTTCTCTCGAAGCGGCCTGGCGCGCCGGGATACAGGGCGGCGGGCGCTTCGTCTTCCAGCGATTCGAAGGCCGTCATGATCTTGTCGCGCAGGGATTCAAACCATGCGCGCGCTTGTTGCTTGCGGTTTTCCAGATCTGTCATGCCCGGGGTTTTAGCGGTTTGACGTACGCCGCACCATTGTTTTTGCGCCGCAGCCCGGCCATCATCCGCCCAAACAGGAGCGACCGGCGACGCGACGCGCCTGCCCGGCGCGACCAGCCAAAAGAGCCGGGTAACCGGATGGGGAAGCCATGGGAAAGCGCGCTGCAGCAATCGCCTTGATGACGGCTTTGGTATCGGGGGCGGCGCTTGCCGCCGACCGTCCGGGGCAGACATTCCTGCTCAAGCCGTCGGACCTGCCCAAGCCCTATGCCACGCCGCCGGTGGCCAACCGCAATGAAGTCATTCCGCGTCCCGGCAACGCCATGCCGCAGGCGCCCAGGGGCTTCAAGGTCACGATCTTCGCCACCGGCCTGACCATCGCCCGCTTCATGGCGGTGGCGCCCAATGGCGATGTCTTCCTGTCCGAACGCCTGCCCAACAAGATCACCCTGCTGCGCGACAGCAGGAATATCGGTGTCGCCGACCAGCGTTTCACCTTTGCGGATGGCCTGCGCAATCCGTCCGGCGTCGCGGTCCATAAAGGCTATGTCTATATCAGCGACCAGAATGCGATCTGGCGGACGCCTTACGTGCCGGGCGCCACCAAGGCCGGCAAGCTGGAGCGGGTGACCAAGGCCAGGGACCTGCGCCTGACCGCGATGCACGGCACCCGCAACTTCGCCTTCGGCGCCGACGGGGCCTTGATGCTGGAAATCGGCAGCCGCGACAATGTTTCCGACTTCCGGCCCGGCGCGGAAATCTTCAAGGTGGTGAAAGGCGAGCTGCTGCCTTTTGCCAGCGGCTTGCGCAATCCGGTGGGCATCGTATTCCAGCCCGGCACCAACAATCTCTATGTCTCGGTGAACGAACGCGACGGTCTGGGCGATGCACTGGCGCCGGATTTCTTCACCCTTGTGAAGCCGGGCGGCTTTTACGGCTATCCCTGGAGCTATACCGGCAAGAATCCCGATCCCGACATGGGCGCCGCCCGCCCCGACATGGTGGCGAAATCCATCACGCCGGACGTGCTGTTCCCCGCCCACAGCGCCCCGACCGGCACGCTCTTCTACACCGGCGACAATTTCCCCGCCGAATACAAGGGCGACGCGTTTGTCTCGCTGCACGGTTCCTGGAACACCAGCAAGCCGACCGGCTACAAGGTGGTGCGCATCCGCTTCAAGGATGGCAGGCCCGTGGGCGGCCATGAGAATTTCCTCACCGGCTTCTGGGACGGGCGCGCCAATCCCTTCAAGGTCTGGGGCCGTCCGGTGGGGCTTGCGGTTTACCGCGATGGCAGCCTGCTGGTGGCCGACGATGCCAGCAATACCATCTGGAAAGTCACGTATCAAAAGCAGGAACGCAGCTTATGAAAAATCTCGATCGCCGCGCCTTTGTCGGCGCAGGCCTCAGTTTGACAAGTTTGGCGCTGGCCGCCACGCCCGCCTTCGCCGCCGACCCGCGCGTGTCCTTCAAGGTGCCGGACGGCGCCTGCGACAGCCATCTGCACATCTATGATCCGCGTTTCGCTTACATGCCGAACGCGGTGCTGAAACCGCCTTACGCCACGGTGGCGGATTACAAGGCGTTGCAGAAGAAGCTGGGCACCACGCGTGCCGTGGTGGTGCAGCCTTCGACCTATGGCACCGACAATAGCTGCACCCTGGACGCCATCGCGCAGCTGGGCGATGCCCGGGGCGTCTGCGTCGTCAATGCCAGCGTCAGCGACGCCGAACTGAAACGCCTGCATGCCGGCGGAATCCGCGGCGCGCGCATCCAGTTCGGCCTGGGCAATCCGGTCAGCGCCGAAGAAGTCATGCCGCTGGCCAGGCGCATCGCGACCCTGGGCTGGCATATCCAGTGCAACATGCCGCCCGAACAATTGGTGGAGATGCAACCGCTGCTGCTCAGCCTGCCGGTGCCGGTGATCATCGACCATCTGGCCCGCGCCGTGGATACCAGTTCGGCCCAGTACAACACCGTCCGCCGCTTGCTGGACAGCGGCCATGGCTGGGTCAAGGTGTCGGGCGCCTATCTCTACAATGGCGGCACGCCGCCCAATTACGCCGGCGCCAGCGCCGCGGCGCGCGGCTATATCAACGCCGCGCCGGAACGCTGCATCTGGGGCAGCGACTGGCCGCATCCCGATGCGACCAAGGTCTTGAATCCGGTGGCGATGCCCGATGACGTGACCTTGCTGAACCTGACGACCCAGTGGGCGCCGGATGACAAGCTGCGCCACAAGATCCTGGTCGAGAATGCCGAGAAATTTTACGGCTTCGATCCGGCGCGGCGCCCCAAGGCGCTCTAGCCCAGCATCGCCTCGAAAGCGGCTTCGATATTCCCGCGGAAGCGTTCGCTGTCATACAGCGGCGCGACCTTGAGATTGCGCGCCAGCTTCTCGCGCGTGGCTTTGAGCAGCGCCGGGTTTGTCGCCAGATCCAGCGCCAGGATTTCATAGGCGGTCGGCGAGCGGGTGATCAGTTCGGGCATATCGACGGCCTGGAGCAGGCTGGCGGCGACGCGTCCCGGAAACGCCCGGCCCAGGCAGGTCACCAGCGGCACGCCCGCATAGAGCGCATCGCTGGCGGTGGTGTGGGCGTTGTAGGGCAGGGTATCCAGGAACAGGTCGGCCAGTTGATGGCGCGCCAGATGGACGCCCGGTGTCGCATGAGGCGCGAAGACCAGCCGGCCGGCCTCGACGCCGCGAATGGCGGCTTCCTTGCGCAGATTGTCTTTCCCCGGCCCGTCCAGCAGCCACAACACGCTGCCTGGCACGCCTTGCAGCAGCCGCATCCAGATATCGAAGACCGGCGCGGTTATCTTCCAGTTGTTGTTGAAACAGCCGAAGACAAAGCCGTCTTCCGGAAGTGCGCATTCGGCGCGGCTTGGCGCGTCGGGAACGATGCGGGTGGCGTCATTGGCCTGATAGCAGTCGGGCAGCTGCACGATCTTTTCGCGAAAGAAGGCTTGCTGCTCGCTCGGCACCGTGATGCGGTCGGCCAGGATGAAATCCATGAACTCCGCGCCGGTGGTGCCGGGATAGACCAGGTAATTCACCTGAACTGGCGCGGGACGGTGCGCGAAAATGCCGGGCCGGGCATCCTGGGTATGGCCGTTCAGGTCCACTGCGATGTCAGTTTCCCGTTCTCGCAGCATCCGCGCCACCTCGCCGTCGCTCATCCCGCGCACATCCTCGAACCTGTCGAATGCTTTCACCAGCCGCGCCCGCATCGCGCTGCCGTCATCCGGCCCGAAGGCGATGGCAGTCACTTCAAAGCGGCTGCGGTCGTGGCGCTCGAACAGTTCCGCCATCAGCTGGGCGGTGGGATGCTGGTGGAAATCGGCCGACAGGTAGGCGAGGCGAATCTTGTCATGGCCATAGCGCCTGCCGTCCGACAGCGGGGATGTGCGCGTCACGGTGCGGCGGACGTAATTTTCGGCGCAGCGGCGCTGAAGCGCCGCGTCGTCGGTATAGCCCAGCATCACGAAGGGCTGGATCAGGGCGCGGCCGGCTTCGATATTTTCCGCCAGGCGCGGGAAAAGTGACGCGGTGCGAGGCCAGTCGCACAGGGACAGGGCCGCCTGCGCCACGCCATTCAGCGCATGGGGATGGGCGGGGTTGGCCGCCAGCGCCTGGTCATAGGCCGCCAGCGCTTCGGCCATGCGCCCCAGGTCACGCAGAACATTGCCGCGCACATACAGGGCTTCGACGAAATTCGGCTGCAGCGCCAGGGCGGCATCGGTCGCCGCCAGCGCGTCATCCAGGCGCCGCATCTCCTGCAGCGCGATGGCGCGGTTGGTGTGGGCATTGACATGGCCGGGCGCCAGCGCGATGGCCCGGTCATAACTGTCCAGCGCCGCCGCCTGGCGGCGCAGCTCGCGCAATGCCGTGCCGCGATTGTTCCACACCCCCACCACATCCGGGCGCAGCCGCAGCGCCGCATCGAAGCTGTCCCGTGCCGCGTCGGCGCGTTTCATTTCCAGCAGCAGGTTGCCGCGATTGTAGAGGGCCTCGAACAGGTCGGGCCTGGCGGCCAGCGCCCGGTTGTAACTGGCCAGGGCTTCGTCGCGGCGGCCCATCGCCGCCAGCACATTGGCGTGATTGACCATCACTTCGGGGATCGCCGCGGCGCCCAGGATTTCGCGATAGCGCAGTTCGGCTTCCATGAGGTTGCCGCTTTTCTGCGCCGCCACCGCCTGGGCATAGAGCTTGTCCAGGTCGATCATTTCACGCCGACGCGTCCCAGATAGAATTGCAGGAAGGCTTGCGGATCGGATTTCAGGCAGACCTGCGCATTGGCCGGTCCGGCTTCGGCCAGGGTCATGCCGGCATCATCGACGCGGACATGCATCGGCATTACCGGACACAAGGATGGGTTTAACATCCAGGCAATGGTCATGGGGTCGAACAGGGTCGGTGTCGGCTGGCGCGTGCCCTGGCTCCACATGTGATAGGTCACCGCCAATATGTCGGTCAGCTTCGTGCCCTGCGCCAGCAGCAGGTTGCGCGCTACCTCATGCAGCTTGAGATTGACGGTCGAATCCAGCGGCATCATCACCACCGGCACGCCGGAGGTGAACAGCTTCTGCGCCGATGCGATGTCGTTCTTGATGTTCCATTCCGGCATCGGTGCCGTCGGCGCGCGCAGGCCATAAGGATCGGGGATGGGCTGCACCGCCCCGCCCATGATCACCACCCGCTTGAGCTTGCGGAAAGTGGCGATGTCCCTGTCGATCAAGGCGCCGATATTGGGCTGCGGCCCCAGCGCCACCAGGGTGATCTGTCCGGGGTAACGGCGGATTTGTTCCAGGATGAAATCGGTCGAATTGGGATAGCTGGCGCGATAGCGCGCCGCGCCTTGCGCATAGGGACGCTGGTTGAAGCCGGCGAGATTGGCGGTGCTGGACGCGCCCATCGCCACCGGAATGTCGCCATGCCCGGTTTCGGCCAGGATCCGGTCCAGCATCCTGGCGCGCGCCAGGGTGTCGCCAAAGGGGGCGGTGAAGCCCAGTATCTCGAATTCGGGGCTTTTCAGAGCCAGCGCGACCGCAAAGGCGTCATCGATATCGTCGCCAATGTCGGCATCGATGATGATCTTTTCCCGTGCGGGTTGCGCCTGTGCCGGGCCGCAGGCGATGAAAAAAGCGGCAGCGACGAGTCCGAAGATTTTTCGCATGTGCTTCGCCCTGACATTTTTGTTTGGCGCATGATGCCGGGTTTCCGGCGAAAAGGTCAAAGCCGTATTGACCTCGTGGGCGCAAAAACTGTCACATGCCCCCTTCATGCTCGCCCTTTCCCAACAGGAGGTTTCACCATGCCAACCATCACAGCCAAGGACGGCACCGAAATCTTTTACAAGGACTGGGG
>CANKIV010000157.1 GCA_947482125.1 Alphaproteobacteria bacterium | reverse complement strand
TTGATGGACCATTTCAACCGCGGCCGCCTGTTGCTGAGCCAGGTCAATATCCTGGTGATCGACGAAGCCGACCGCTTGCTGGACATGGGCTTCATTCCCGATGTCGAGGAAATCTGCAAGAAGCTGCCCTTCACCCGCCAGACACTGTTTTATTCCGCGACCATGCCGCCGGAGATCCAGCGCCTCACCGACCAGTTCCTGCACAATCCGGTGCGCATCGAAGTCTCGCGTCCCGCCACCACCGCCACCAACATCACCCAGGAAGTGGTGGAAATTCCCGCCAACGACTGGGCCAAGCGCGAAGCGCTGCGCCGCCTGATCCGCGAAGCCGAACCGACCCTGAACAACGCCATCATCTTCTGCAATCGCAAGCGCGATGTCGATGTCGTGGCCAAGTCGCTGGTCAAGCACGGCTTCGACGCCGCCCCGATCCATGGCGATCTCGACCAGTCCCTGCGCACCAAGACGCTGGACCGCTTCCGCGCCGGGGACCTGAAAATCCTGGTCGCCAGCGATGTGGCGGCGCGCGGCCTGGACGTTCCGGCCGTCAGCCATGTCTTCAATTTCGACGTGCCGATCCATGCCGACGATTATGTCCACCGCATTGGACGCACCGGACGGGCTGGCCGCAGCGGCGCCGCCTACATGCTGGCCTCGCACCGCGACGGCAAATATATCGAGGCGATCGAAAAGATCACCGGCAACAAGCTGGCGCGCCGCGAAATGATGGACATCGAGGTCCGCGAGGAACGCAAGCCGCCGCGCGGCGAGCAGGGCCGTGGCGGCCGTGACCGCGGCAAGGATCGCGGCCGTGGCCGCGACGGCAAGCAGCGCGACCGCCGTCCGCCGGGCGGAAAATTCCACGATCAGGTCGCCAGCATGGATCCGGTCGAAGCAACGCCGGACGCCGCCCCACAAGCCGCCCCAATGGAAGCACAACGCGCGGAAGCACCGCGTGCTGTCGAACGGCCGCGCGAACAGCCCCGCCAGGAGCAGACACGTCAGGAACAGCGCCCCCGCAACGAGCCGCGTACGGAAAACCGCGACCGCGGCGAAAAGCGCGAACGCGGCAGCCAGCGCCAGCACAATGAGCAGGCGGCCAAACCCGAAGCCGTGGACAAGAGCCAGTTGCCGGCTTTCCTGTTCCGCCCGGTGCCGGTGAAGAAGCCCGAGCCCCAGCCGGAATAACGGGAAAACCGGGGTTTTGCTGAAATTTTCAGCCATGAAAATCCGCGCTATTTAACGCTTTTTTACCCAGGGGATGGGCACACTGACCTCACGAACCGGCCATTTTTGCCGGCGCATGGGGATTATTTGTGTTCAAGCCGGACCGCGAGCAGGGTTTTGCCAAGGCCGCTCTCGACCTGATGGGCGAGTGCGCAGTCATTTCTACGCCTAAAAATTTCGAACTCTTTTATGCGTTTGCCGCGGGCGAAAACCCCGCCCTCACCCAGGTGATGGGCGCGGTGATCGCCGCCAAGAAGCCTTTCACGCCCGAACTGATCCAGGATATGCGCATGCGCTGCCTGTCGGGCGCGCGCGCGGCCCTCGCCATGGAGGCGGTGGGCAGCAACATGAGCGCCATGATCGACGACGTCCTGGCCAAGCTGGAAACAGCGGGCCGCGGCACCGTCGACTACAAGAACACGCTTTCCGCCGTCACCGGCGAGTTGGGCGCCGACCGCAGCCCCGCCGATCTGCGCAAGCTTGTGGACGGCTTGATCGCAGCCACCCGCGAAATGGAACAGCGTACCAAAAGCCTGGAAGGCGAATTGCAGGCCTCGTCCGCACAAGTCAACGAACTGCGCGACAAGCTGGACAATGTTCGCAAGGAAAGCCTCACCGATCCCCTGACCAACATCGCCAACCGCAAGGCCTTCGACGATGCGGTTAGGTGCGCCGAGGAAGCGGTGCTGCGCGACGGCGAAGAGTCCACGCTCCTGCTGTGCGACATCGACTTTTTCAAGAAATTCAACGACACCTGGGGCCATCAGACCGGCGACCAGGTGCTGCGTCTTGTGGCATCGTGCCTCTCGGAAAACACCAAGGGCCGCGACACCGCGGCGCGCTATGGCGGCGAGGAATTCGCCGTGCTGCTGCGCGGCACCGGCCTAGAAGCGGCCACGCACCTGGCCGACCAGATTCGCCAGACGGTCGAGACCAAGAAGCTAGTGAAGAAGTCCACCGGCGACGTGCTGGGCACCATCACCATCTCCATCGGAGTCGCCCAGTTCGCACCCGGCGAGCCAGGCGAAGCCGTCATCCGCCGCGCCGATGCCTGCCTGTACGGCGCCAAGCACAATGGCCGCAATCTGGTGATCAACCAGAACGATTCCGGCATGGCTGCACTCGAAACCAGCGCCGCCTGACGCCCCTTGCGATTTGCGCTATGCTTTCGCGCGACTCCGTGATGAGGCACGCTTGCGCCAGCAGTTCGACCAGGTTCATCTGACGGCGCGGGGCAAGATCGCGGCCGTCGCCCTGGACCACCCCGCGACCGTCAACGCCCTGTCAGCGCCCATGATGCGCGGGTTGAACGCCGCCCTGGATGCGGTGGAGTCCGGCGATTTTCGCGTCCTGATACTCACCGGCGAGGGGCGCGGCTTTTGTTCGGGCGCCGATCTCACCGAACTGCCGGAGCGGCAGGCGCAAGGGGCCGGCGAGACGCTGGAGCGGCTGTATCACCCTGCCCTGCGCCGGCTGCGCGACCTTGAAATTCCGATCATCACGGCGGTGAATGGCGCGGCGGTCGGCATCGGCATGAGCTTCGCGCTGATGGGCGACCTGATCGTGGCGGCGCGATCCGCCTATTTCCTGCTCTCCTTCTCGCGCATCGGGCTGGTGCCTGACGGCGGCGCCACCTGGCTCCTGCCGCGCCTGATCGGGCTGGCGCGGGCGCGTGAACTGGCGATGCTGGCGGAAAAGCTGCCCGCCGATCAGGCGCTGGCCTGGGGCCTGATCAACCGGGTGGTGGACGATGCGCGGCTGATGGAAGAGTGTTTTGCGCTGGCCCAACGGCTGGCGGACGGACCTGCCGCCCTGCCCCTGACCCGCAAACTGTTCTGGGACAGCCTTCACAATAGCTACGAAGACCAACTGGCGCAGGAGCGCGCCGCGCAAGGCCGGGCGGGTGAGACTGAAGATTTCTGGGAAGGGCTGGCGGCCTTTCAGCAAAAGCGGTTGCCCAGATTTAACGGGAAGTGATCAGTCCGCCTTGGCAGGCGTGATCTGGACTGACTCGCCGCAACCGCACGCAGACGTCTGGTTGGGATTCTTGAAGACGAAACGCGCGCCCAGCTTTTCCTGCACGAAATCCAGTTCGGTGCCGATCAGGAACAGTATCGCCTTGGGGTCGATGAAGACCTTGACGCCCTTGTCTTCCATCACTTCTTCGAACGGCTTGGTGTCGGAAGCATATTCCATCGTGTAGCTCATGCCGGCGCAGCCGCCATTGGTGACCCCGACCCGCAGGCCCAGAACCTTGCCGTCGGCATCCTGCATGATGGCGGCCAGACGCGCGGCGGCGGCATCGGTCAGCTTGACCGGCTTGGGACGCTCGCGGCGGGGCTTTTGGGTCTGGATTTCCATCAGAACATGTTCAATTCGAGTTTGGCTTCTTCGCTCATGCGGTCCGGCGTCCAGGGTGGGTCGAAGGTCATGGTCACCGTCACCTCGCCGATACCGTCCACCAGTTCCAGTGCCGCCTTGACGTTGCCGGGCATCTCACCCGCCACCGGGCAATTGGGCGCCGTCAGGGTCATGTCCACTTTCACGTCCTTGTTGTCGGCGACATCGACCTTGTAGATAAGCCCGAGCTCATAGATATCAACCGGGATTTCCGGATCGAACACGGTCTTGAGGGCAATAATCAGCTTGCTGGTGAAATCATCCAGCTCCTGCTGGCTCAGCGCCGAAGTCTGGGAGGCGGCTGCATCGCTCATGTCGCGCCCTCCTCTACCGCATTCTTGTAGGTATGCCAGGCCAGGGTGGCGCACTTCACCCGCATGGGAAAGGCGCTGATCCCGCCCATCACTTCCAGCCGCTCGCGGTCGTCTTCGGGCAGATCGCTGGCATCTTCGCCTTTCACCAGATGCAGGAAGCCCTGCATCAGCCGGTCGGCCTCCGCAGCCGTGCGGCCCTTGAGCATGTCCACCATCATCGACGCGCTGGCCTGGCTTATGGCGCAGCCCTTGCCTTCAAACTTGATGTCAGACACACGGCCATCGGCATCCAGTTGCAGATAGACCGTGACTTTGTCACCGCAGAGCGGGTTATAGCCTTCCGCCTTGTGGCTGGCATTGTCCATGCTGCCGTAATGGCGCGGATGGCGCGAGTGATCCAGGATCACTTCCTGATACAATTCCCGGAGCGCGTTATCCATCAGCCCAGTATCCCACGCGCTTTCGACAAGCCCGCGACCAGCGCGTCCACATCGGAACGGTTGTTGTACAGCGCAAAGCTGGCGCGGCTGGTCGAGGCCACGCCGAAGCGTTCCATCAGCACCTGCGCGCAATGATGCCCCGCCCGCACCGCAACGCCTTCGCGGTCCAGGATTGTGGCAAGGTCATGGGCGTGCATGCCGTCGGCCTCGAAGGACAGGATCGCCCCCTTGCCCGGCGCATCGCCGATCACCCGCAGCCAGTTGAACTGGCGTACCTGCTGCCGGGCATAGGCCAGAAGATCATGTTCATGGGCGGCAACGGCGGCACGGTCCAGTCCCGTCAGATAATCCAGCGCCGCGGCCAGGCCGACACTTTCAATGATCGGCGGCGTGCCCGCCTCGAACCGGGCCGGCGGGTCGGCATAGGTGATGCGCTCCTTGGAGACTTCGCGGATCATTTCGCCGCCACCATTGAAGGGGCGCATCGTTTTCAGATGCGCTTTCTTGGCATACAGCGCGCCGATACCGGTGGGGCCATACAGCTTGTGGCCGGTGATGACGTAAAAATCGATGTCCAGCGCATGCACATCGACCTTCTCATGCACCGCGCCCTGGCAGCCATCGGCCAGAACCAGGGCGCCCTTGGCATGGGCCCGGGCGACAATGTCCTTCAGCGGCGCGATGGTACCCAGCACATTGGACATGTGGGTAATGGCGACCAGTTTGGTCTTGGGTCCGATGGCGGCGTCCAGCGCCTCGATATCCAGGCTGCCGTCGTCGCGCACATCGACCCAGCGCAGCACCGCGCCCTGGCGCTCGCGCAGGAAATGCCACGGCACGATGTTGGAATGATGCTCCATCACCGACAGCACGATCTCGTCGCCGGGCTGGATCACGGGCATCAGGTGGCTGTAGGCGACCAGGTTGATCGCCTCGGTGCCGCCCTTGGTGAAGACGATTTCCTCTTCGCTGGCGGCACCCAGAAATTTCTGAACCGTGCGCCGCGCCGCTTCATAGCGGTCGGTGGCGGCGGCGGAGAGAAAATGCACGCCGCGATGGACATTGGCATATTCGCTTGTCGCAAAATCGCGCATCGTATCCAGCACCATGTCGGGCTTCTGGGCCGAGGCGCCGCTGTCGAGATAGACCAGCGGCTTGCCATAGACCTGCCGCGACAGGATCGTGAAATCCGCACGGGCCTTCTCGGCGTCAAAAGAAGCTGCGATTTTTCCCTGCGCCGTCATGCGATCGCCTTCAACGCGGTCAGCAACTCAGTGCGCACCAGCTCGCGCTGGTCGGTGTTGAGGATTTGCGCCACCGCGTCTTCCAGGAAAGCCTGCAGCAACAGTCCGCGCGCTTCCGCTTCCGGGATGCCGCGGGCCTGCAGATAGAACAGCGATTCCGCGTCCAGGTCGCCCACCGCCGCGCCATGGGCGCATTTGACGTCATCGGCGAAGATTTCCAGTTCCGGCTTGAGGTCGGCCTCGGCATTTTCGCCCAGCAGCAGCGCCTTGGCGCTCTGGTTGCTGTCGCTGCCATTGGCGCCCCTGGCCACCGTCACCTTGCCCTGATAGACGGCACGCGCATTGCCGCCCGCCACATGCTTGAACAATTGGGTGCTGTGGGTATTGCCGGTGCGATGGATGACATGGGTG
>CANKIV010000156.1 GCA_947482125.1 Alphaproteobacteria bacterium | reverse complement strand
TGCATCTCGGGCCATGTGAACAAGCCCTGCAATGTCGAAGAGGAAATGGGCATTCCGCTGCGCGAGTTGATCGAGCGTCATGCCGGCGGCGTGCGCGGCGGCTGGGACAATCTTCTGGCCGTGATTCCGGGCGGCGCCTCGGTGCCCTTGATGCCCAAGGCAACCTGCGACGACATATTGATGGATTTCGACAGCCTGAAGGCGGTGCAGACCGGTCTTGGCACGGCGGCCGTGATCGTGATGGACAAGTCCACCGACGTGATCAAGGCGATCCAGCGGCTGGCTTATTTCTACAAGCATGAAAGCTGCGGCCAGTGCACGCCCTGCCGCGAAGGCACCGGCTGGATGTGGCGGGTCATGACCCGCATGGTGAAGGGCGACGCGCAGGTATCCGAGATCGACCTGCTGCAGGAAGTCAGCAAGGAAATCGAAGGCCACACCATCTGCGCGCTTGGCGACGCTGCGGCCTGGCCGATTCAGGGCCTGATCCGGCATTTCCGTCCCGAAATCGAAGCGCGCATTGCCGCCTTCTCAAAAATGGCGGCGGAGTAAGCCATGGCCACGCGCAAGCTGATCGTTGACGGCAAGGAAGTCGAGGCGGAAGAGACGCTGACCCTGCTGCAGGCCTGCGAACAAGCGGGCGCGGAAATTCCGCGCTTCTGTTTTCACGAACGCCTGTCGGTCGCCGGTAACTGCCGCATGTGCCTGGTGGAATGGGTGGGTGCGCCCAAGCCGCAGGCGTCCTGCGCGCTGCAGGTCAAGGATATTTTCCCCAACAAGGACGGCACGCCGGCCAAGATCAACACGACGTCGCCTTACGCCCGCAAGGCGCGCGAGGGGGTGATGGAATTCCTGCTGATCAACCATCCGCTGGATTGCCCGATCTGCGATCAGGGCGGTGAATGCGATTTGCAGGACCAGGCGATGGGCTACGGCCGCGCCGCGTTCCACCGCTTCAACGAGAACAAGCGCGCCGTTGAAGACAAGTATATGGGCCCGCTGGTCAAGACCATCATGACCCGCTGCATCCAGTGCACCCGTTGCGTGCGCTTCGCCACCGAAGTGGCGGGCGTACCGGATTTGGGCGCGACCGGCCGCGGCGAAGACATGGAAATCACCACCTATCTGGAAAAGGCCTTCGCCAGCGAACTGTCCGGCAATGTGGTGGACCTGTGCCCGGTGGGCGCGTTGACCTCCAAGCCCTATGCCTTCAACGCCCGGCCGTGGGAATTGCGCAAGACCGAAAGCGTCGATGTGATGGACGCACAGGGCTGCAACATCCGCGTGGATACGCGCGGGCCCCAGGTGATGCGCGTGCTGCCGCGCCTGAATGAAGAGGTCAACGAGGAGTGGATTTCCGACAAGGCGCGCCATGCCTGTGACGGGCTTTCGCGTCAGCGCCTCGACCGACCCTATATCCGTGTCGGCGGCAAGCTGAAGCCTGCCAGCTGGGCCGAAGCCTTTGCCGCCATCGCCGCCAAGGTGAAGGACACGCAGCCCGATCGCATGGCCGCCATTGTCGGCGACCTGGCCGCCGCCGAAGAGATCAAGGCGCTGAAGGATCTGATGGGCGCCTTGCGTGTCGCCAACATCGATTGCCGCCAGGACGGTGCCAAGATCAAGGGCGGCCCGCGCCAGAGCTATCTCTTCAACTCGACCATCGCGGGCGTGGAAGCCGCTGACGCCATCCTGCTGGTGGGCGCCAATCCGCGCTGGGATGCGCCGGTGCTGAATGCGCGCATCCGCAAGGCCTGGCTGGCCAGCGGCGTGAAGGTTGCCAATATCGGCCCGGCGGTGGACCTGACCTATCCGGCGGAACAGTTGGGCAGCGATATCGCCGTGCTGGAACAGATCGCCAGCGGCGGCCATGCCTTCGCGAAGACACTCAGCGACGCCAAGCGTCCCATGATCGTTCTGGGCGCCGGTGTGCTGACCCGCAAGGACGGCGCCGCCATCCTGAAGCTGGCGGCGAAGATTGCCGGCGATACCGGCATGATCGGTCCCGCCGGCACCCATGCCGAAGGCGGCTGGAACGGTTTCAACATCCTGCATACCGCCGCGTCGCGCGTTGCGGCGCTGGACCTGGGTTTCCTGCCCGGCGCCAATGGCCGCGATGTCGCCGGCATCGTTGAGGGTGCGCAGAAGGGCGAGATCGACTTTATATATCTGCTGGGCGCCGACGAGTTCGACGTTGCCCATCTGGGCCGCGCCTACATCGTCTATCAGGGCAGCCATGGCGATGCCGGGGCCCATCATGCCGATGTGGTTCTGCCCGGCGCGGCCTATACCGAAAAAGACGGCCTGTATGTGAATTTCGAGGGCAGGGTGCAGCGCGCCCGCCGCGCCACCTTCCCGCCGGGCGAGGCCAAGGAAGACTGGGCCATCCTGCGGGCGCTGTCCGAAGTGCTGGGCGTGAAACTGCCCTATGACGATCGCGCCACTCTGGTCGCGGCCATCGAAAAAGACGTAACGCATTTCGCCACCCTGAATGACGCGCCGGTTCATGCCGACACCTCGGCCGCGACCTGGGGCGGGATCGGCGACAGCGGTGCGCTGGACCATGAGCCGGTCACCAGCGCGATTGCCGATTATTACCTGACCAATGCGGTGGCGCGCGCCAGCGAGACCATGGCGCAGTGCTCGCGTGAGTTCGTCTCCGGCTCCAGCAAGATGGCGGCGGAATAATGCTCTTCACCGATCTCTTCGCCGGTCTTGGGATGAACCACAGTTTCGCGTGGTTCCTCAGCCAGTTCCTGTCGATCCTGATTTTCGACGTGGTGCTGCTGGTGATGATCGCCTACCTGTTGCTGGCGGATCGCAAGATCTGGGCGGCGGTGCAGATGCGGCGCGGCCCTAACGTGGTGGGTCCCTTCGGCCTGTTGCAGACCTTCGCCGACCTGACCAAGTTCCTGCTGAAGGAAGTCATCATCCCGGCGGGTTCCAACAAGGTCGTCTTCATGCTGGCGCCGCTGGTCACCGTGGTGCTGGCCTTCGCCGGCTGGGCGGTGGTGCCGCTGGACAAGAATTGGGTCATTGCCGACATCAATGTCGGCATTCTCTACCTGTTCGCCATGTCGTCCTTGGGTGTCTACGGCATCATCATGGCCGGATGGGCGTCGAACTCGAAGTACCCGTTCCTGTCGGCGCTGCGCGCTGCTGCCCAGATGGTGTCGTATGAAGTCTCCATCGGCTTTGTCATTATCACCGTGCTGCTGTTCGCGGGTTCTCTGAACCTCTCCAAGATCGTGGAAGCGCAAGCAGGCGCGTCGCTGCTGAGCTGGAATGTGTTCTCCATCCTGTTCCCCATGCTGCCGATCTTCTTCGTCTCGGCGCTGGCAGAAACCAACCGCCCGCCCTTCGATCTGGTGGAAGCGGAAAGCGAGCTGGTGGCAGGATTCTTCGTGGAATATTCCTCCACCCCGTTCCTGCTGTTTTTCCTGGGCGAGTATCTCTCCATCGTCCTGATGTGCGCCATGTGCTCGATCCTGTTCCTGGGCGGCTGGCTGCCGCCTGCGAACATCGCGCCCTTCACCTGGATCCCGGGGATCATCTGGTTCCTGCTTAAAATCTGCTTCTTCTTCTTCATGTTCGCGATGGTGAAGGCCATGGTGCCGCGCTACCGCTACGACCAGTTGATGCGTCTGGGCTGGAAGGTGTTCCTGCCGACGTCGCTTTTGTGGGTGGTGCTGACGGCGGGCTGGGTCCTGTTCGTCCGCCCGCACCTGTAGGATTGGCCATGAGTTTCGACCGCACCGCGCGTCAGATTTTCTTCTGGGAATTCATCCAGAGCTTCATCCTGACCATGCGCTATTTCTTCGCCCCCAAGGCGACGCTGAACTATCCCTTCGAGAAGGGCCCGCTGAGCCCGCGTTTCCGCGGCGAGCATGCGCTGCGCCGCTATGCCAATGGCGAAGAACGTTGCATCGCCTGCAAGCTGTGCGAAGCGATCTGCCCGGCCCAGGCCATCACCATCGAGGCGGAGCCGCGTGAAGACGGTTCGCGCCGCACCACCCGCTATGACATCGACATGGTGAAATGCATCTATTGCGGCTTCTGCCAGGAAGCCTGCCCGGTGGACGCGATCGTGGAAGGGCCGAATTTCGAGTTCTCCACCGAGACGCGCGAAGAACTTTACTATGACAAGGGCCGGCTGCTCGCCAATGGCGACCGCTGGGAACGGGAAATTGCCCGCAATCTGGAACTGGACGTGCCTTATCGTTAGGCGCAGGGATACGCATGTTTGAAGCGATAGCCTTCTACTTCTTCTCGGCGATCCTGATCGCCAGTGCGGTCATGGTCATTGCCGCGCGCAATCCCGTGCATTCCGTGCTGTTCCTGATCCTGGCCTTCTTCAACGCCGCCGGCCTGTTCGTGCTCTTGGGGGCCGAGTTCCTGGCGATGATCCTGGTCGTTGTCTATGTCGGCGCCGTTGCCGTGCTGTTCCTGTTCGTGGTGATGATGCTGGACATCGATTTCGCCGAGCTGAAGCGCGGCAGCCTGCAATATCTGCCCTTCGGCGCGCTGATCGGGCTGATCCTGGTGGCCGAGCTGGTGATGGCGGGAAGCGCCTGGGTGCTGAAGCCCGCCGCCAGGTCGGCGATGGCCAGCGCGACCCCGGCCGGCGTCACCAATACCGAGGCGCTGGGGCGCATCCTCTATACCGACTACATCTATTACTTCCAGATCGCCGGACTGGTGCTGCTGGTCGCCATGATTGGCGCCATCGTGCTGACGCTGCGTTCAAGGCCGGGCGTGCGCCGCCAGGTGATTTCCGTCCAGAACGCGCGTACCGCTGCTATGGCGGTGGACATGCACGATCTCAAGCCGGGCGAGGGGGCGTAATGGTCATCGGGCTCACCCAGTATCTCACTGTCGCCGCCATCCTGTTCACCATCGGGGTGCTGGGCATTTTCCTCAACCGCAAGAACATCATCATCATCCTGATGTCGGTGGAGCTGATCCTCCTGGCGGTGAACATCAATTTCGTCGCCTTTTCGACCTATCTGGGCGATCTGGCGGGGCAGGTCTTTGCGCTGTTCGTGCTGACCGTGGCCGCCGCCGAGGCCGCCATCGGGCTGGCCATTCTGGTCGTCTATTTCCGCAACCGCGGCACCATCGCGGTTGAGGACGTCAATATGATGAAGGGCTAGCATGTACGCCGCCATCGTCTTCCTGCCGTTGCTGGGCTCGCTGATCGCGGGCCTGTTCGGGCGCGTCATCGGCGCCCGCGCCAGCGAACTGGTGACCACCGGACTGCTGTTCGTTTCGGCAGCGTTGTCGGTCGTTGCGTTCACGCAAATCGCATTGGGTGGCGGCGAGACCCAGATCATCCAGGTTCTGTCCTGGATACATTCCGGCAGCTTTGTCGCCGACTGGATGGTGCGGGTCGATACGATCACGGCGGTGATGCTGGTGGTGGTGACCGGCGTGTCGTCGCTGGTGCACCTCTATTCCTTTGGCTACATGGCGGAAGACCCGCACCGGGCGCGCTTCTTCTCGTATTTGTCGCTGTTCACCTTCGCCATGCTGATGCTGGTGACGGCCAACAATTTCCTGCAGTTGTTCTTCGGGTGGGAAGGCGTCGGCCTGGCGTCCTATCTGTTGATCGGCTTCTGGTACACGCGCCCCTCGGCCAATGCCGCCGCGATGAAGGCCTTCAGCGTCAACCGGGTCGGCGATTTCGGCTTCGCGCTTGGCATCTTTGGCATCTGGGCGGTTTTCGGCACGCTGGATTTCGACGCGGTGTTCCATGCCGCGCCCGAGATGGTGGGCAAGACCTTCTCTTTCGCGGGCCATAACCTCGATATCCTGACCACGCTCTGCCTGCTTCTGTTCGTGGGCGCGATGGGCAAGTCGGCCCAGCTCGGCCTGCACACCTGGCTGCCGGACGCGATGGAAGGCCCGACCCCGGTTTCGGCGCTGATCCACGCCGCCACCATGGTGACGGCCGGCGTTTTCCTGGTCTGCCGCTGTTCGCCCATGTTCCAGCTTGCGCCCTTTGCGCTGGAGGTTGTCACTGTGGTCGGCGCCAGCACCGCCTTCTTCGCCGCCACGGTTGGCCTGT
>CANKIV010000155.1 GCA_947482125.1 Alphaproteobacteria bacterium | reverse complement strand
GTGGCCTCGGCCAGGGCGCGGGCATCGCCATCGGCATTCCTGATGTCGGTGAAACCGGCCTGCCGCGCTTCCTGCGTGGTTTGCGGCCCCACCGCGAAAATGGGCAGGTCGCGCCGCGCCGTGCGCCGGATCAGGGCGCGGATGCCGTTGGCGCTGGTCGCCAGGATCGCCTGGACATCGCGCAGGTCGGGTTCAGGCCCATCGGAAAAATGGGTGCTGAGCAGCGGTGCCAGCAGCGCGGTGTGGCCCATTTCGGCCAGGCGCGCGGCGATCTCTTCGCCATCCTCGACGGGTCTGGTCACCAACACATGCATGGATCAGCGCCTTTGCCGCATGGCCATTTCGGCGTAAAGCAGCGGCCCATGCGTGACAAGCCTCTCACCATTCTGGGTATCGAGACCAGCTGCGACGAAACCGCGGCGTCGGTGGTGCGCGGGCGCATTCCCGGCCCCGGCGAGATTCTCTCCAATATCGTGTTCAGCCAGACCGAGGCGCATGCGCCCTATGGCGGGGTGGTGCCGGAAATCGCCAGCCGCGCCCATCTGGAAATTCTTGATGGCATCATCGAACGCGCCCTGGGCGAGGCCAAAATCACCTTGCCGGAACTGGACGGCATCGCCGTCACCGCCGGCCCCGGCCTGATCGGCGGGGTGATGGTGGGGCTGACCACCGCCAAGGGCCTGGCGCTGGCTGCGGGCAAGCCGCTGATCGCCGTCAACCATCTGATGGGGCACGCCCTCACCGCCCGGCTGACCCATGGCGTGGAATTTCCCTTTTTGCTGCTGCTGGTGTCGGGCGGGCATTGCCAACTAGTCGGCGTCGGCGGCACCGATGATTTTCGCCTCTATGGCAGCACCATCGATGATGCGGTGGGCGAAGCCTTCGACAAGACCGCCAAGATTCTGGGCCTGCCCTATCCCGGCGGCCCGGCGGTGGAGGAAGCGGCGCGCAGCGGCAACCCCAAAGCCTATGATCTGCCGCGTCCGCTGCTGTTCAGGAACAGCCGCGGCCGGGACGGGGCGGATTTCTCTTTTTCCGGCTTGAAGACCGCGCTGCGCCAGCTGGCGCAGGACCAAAGCGTTTCGGTGCCCGACGCCAGCGCCTCGTTTCAGGCCGCCGTGATCGATATTCTGTGCGACCGCAGCCGTTTTGCCATGGATCTGTTCCGGGCCGATTTCCCGGATGCCAATACCTTGGTGGTGGCGGGCGGCGTGGCGGCCAATCAGGCGATCGGCGCGGCGCTGGCCCGGTTGTGCGAGGCCGAGGATTTTATCCTGCGCGTCCCGCCGCCCAGGCTATGCACCGACAATGCGGCCATGATTGCCTGGGCGGGCGTGGAACGGCTTGCGGCCGGCGCCGGCGGTGATGATCTGGCGATCTCGCCGCGCGCCCGTTGGCCATTGGCCCTTGGGCGGCATACGCCGCCGGGGGCCGCCCCTTAGATGGTGGCGGCGACGGTCAGAAGGCCCAGCACGCCGGTCAGCGCGATGGCGGCAACATTGAAGATATCGGCGATGGTGTTGTTCACCGTCTCGTCCTGCTGCGAAGTCTGGCTACGGAAAATGGTCGTCATGTCGTGCTCCTTTCAAAATCAAAGCCTGAGTAGCTTGTATCGCACACTACCTGTTTACGCAAGGTACCTTGCAATATATTTCTGGGCTACTCAGAAACTCTTTGTTGCATCGCGATATAGGCCCCTGAGCGTTGCAATACAATGAAGCTGAGATATGCAATTTGTGACCATCTTGTGGCAAAAACTGCCGTTAACTTATTGAAGTACTTGAAGTTGCAATTAAATTGCGCACAGACATGTAACTGCTGTGCAGATGCAGCATGGAAGGGATGCAAAGTTTGAAAATCGCCACCTGGAACGTCAATTCCGTGCGCCACCGCATTCATCTGGTGACCCGTTTTTTGCGCGACGAGCAGCCCGATGTGCTGTGCCTGCAGGAAACCAAGGTGATGGACGAGCTGTTTCCCAAGCTGCCCTTTCACAGCCTCGGCTATACCCACCAGGCCATTGCTGGCCAGAAGGCCTATCACGGCGTGGCCATTCTCTCGAAAATCCCGTTCCGCGAAACCGGGGTGCAGGACTTCTGCCGCGAAGGCCATGCCCGCCACATGGGCGTGACCCTGGAAGGCGGCGTGGAGCTGCACAATTTCTATGTGCCGGCGGGCGGCGACATTCCCGATCCCAAGGCCAACGACAAGTTCGCCCACAAGCTGCACTTCCTCAGGGGCATGGAAAAGTTCTTTGCCGCGCGCAAAGGCAAGAAGAACAATCCCGTCCTTCTGCTGGGCGATCTCAATGTCGCGCCGCAGGAGCATGACGTGTGGAGCCACAAGCAGCTCTTGAACATCGTCAGCCACACGCCGGTGGAGACCCAATTGGTGGGCGAGGTGCAGGCGGCGTTCGACTGGACCGATTCCACCCGGCACTTCATTCCGCCGGATCAGAAAATCTATTCCTGGTGGAGCTATCGCGCGAGCGACTGGGAAGCCTCCGACCGCGGCCGCAGGCTGGACCATGTCTGGGCCAGCCCCGGCCTCAAAGGCGCCCTGAAGTCGCACAAGATCGCCAGGAAGATGCGCGGCTGGCAGAAAGCCAGCGATCATGTGCCGGTAATCGTGGAGATCGACATATGAAGTGGTCGCGCAGAGCGGGCGCGGATGCGCCCAAAAAATTAGGGGCGCCCCCGGCGCCGGCGCTGACGATCGCACAGCTTTGCTGTGCGACCTGCTGGGCTGACGCTCCGTGAAACTAGCGCTGCTGCGCCACGGCCCCACCGACTGGAATGCGGCGGGAAGGATTCAGGGCCATACCGACATTCCGCTGAGCAGCGCGGGTCTCGCCAGGATGGCGGCGCTGCGACTGCCTTTCCCGGCAAACCGTGTCTATGCCAGCCCCTTGCTGCGCGCGCGCCAGACCGCCGAGGCTCTGGCCCTGGCCGATCCCGTTCTGGATGCGCGGCTGATGGAACAGCATTGGGGCCAGTGGGAAGGCCTGACCCGCGACCAGATTTTCGCCCAACATGGCGATGACGCGTTCATCCGCTGCGGCGCGCAGCAAGGCACCGCCTTTCGCCCCCTGGGCGGCGAATCCACGGGTGAATTGCATGCCCGAGTGGCGGATTTCCTGAAGGATGTGGCAAGCGGAGACGGCGATGCCGTGGGGATAGCGCATCTGGGCGTGCTGCGCGCGGCCTATACGCTCGCCACCGGCTGGGCGATGGACGCACCCATGCCGCCCGATCTGGATGTGTCGAAGATTCTGCTTCTGTCGCTGGATGCAAACGGAAAGCCCAGCATCGCACACCTGAATCTCGAACTCAGTGCCAGAACGGCGTAACCCGGCGAAACTTGCGATAGCGTTTCAGCGCCTGGCGGATGGCGCGCGGTGTCTGCGCGCCATACCAGCCCACCAGGGTGCCGGCGGCGAAACGCATCGCCGCGTCATTTTCCTTGCGGGCCTTCTCTTCGGGGCGCAGCAGATCGCCGACCACGGCGCGGACATTGGCGACATCGTTGAGATCGCCCAGATGATTCTGCAATTCCCGCACCTGTTTCAGATACCGCTTCACTGCGCCCTTGGGATAGAGCGGGGCGAAGAACTCCGCCGTATAGCGCAGCTTCTTGAGGGCGATGCGCAGCCGGTGCATGTCGCCCTCCTCCTGGGAATGGGCGGTGCGGCCGCGCTTCTTCACCCGCCTGTTCTGGCGGTCCAGCATGCGCGAGGCGGTCTTGGGCAGGCGGCGCTGACGGGTCAGCGGCAGTTGCGACTGGGCCAGCGTGGCGACGTCATCGGTGAAAAGCTCGAACTCCGCCGCGGCGATGCAGGCGGCGGCGGCTGCCCAGGCCTTGTCGCGCGCTTTTTCCGCGCGGGCGCGCAACAGTGCGAAACCTTCGACATCCTTTTCGTGCGGCACCAGCAATTTGCCGACAAACACATCCAGGTCGCGGGCCGGGGCCAGGCGCCCGGACAGGATCTTGGAGCGGCCACGCAACTCCGCCAGCCATTCCTGGTTGAATTCCCGTCCGAAGGCGCCCAGCGCCACTTCCAGCCGGCGAAAGGCGACACGCAACTGATGCAGGCCTTCCACCGAACGGCCCACCCTCAAGGTGGCGGCATTGGCGGTGATCTGCGCCAGGCAATCGGACAGGGTGGCGCGAAAGGCTTCCTCGGGCCGCATGGCGGCGGCGACATAGGCGGGCACCGCCTTGACCGGCTGGACCGGGCCAATATTGCGGCGGGCAAGGGAATGAATGGTGACACGGGGATCGTCCATGGGCCAACCCTAGGACCAAAGGGCGCGCGCCATCAATCGCGGGGTGCGGGAAATAGATCTATATTGGACGTACCGGCAGCCCGGCCGCGGCGAGCGCCGCCTTTGCCTGCGCGATGCTGACTTCGCCGAAATGGAAGATCGAGGCCGCCAGCACGGCGCTGGCATGGCCGCGCACCACCCCGTCCACCAGGTCCTGGACATTGCCCACCCCGCCCGAGGCGATCACCGGCACGCAAACCGCATCGGCCACCGCGCGGGTGAGGTCCAGGTCATAGCCGGATTTCACCCCGTCGCGGTCCATGGAGGTGAGCAGGATTTCGCCCGCGCCATAGCCCACCAGCTTCCTGGCATGTTCCACCGCATCAATGCCGGTGGCTTTGCGCCCGCCATGGGTGAAGATCTCGTAATTGCCTTTTTCGCCTTTCTTGGCGTCAATGGCGGCGACGATGCACTGGCTGCCGAATTTTTCCGCCGCGTCCTTGACGAATTCGGGGCGCGACACCGCTGCGGTGTTGATCGAAACCTTGTCGGCGCCCGCCAGCAGCAAGGCGCGGATGTCTTCCAGGGTCCGCACCCCGCCGCCCACGGTCAGCGGCATGAAGCAGACTTCGGCGGTGCGGTGCACTACATCCAGCAAGGTGCCGCGGTTTTCGTGGGATGCGGTGATGTCCAGGAAACAGAGTTCGTCGGCGCCGGCCTTGTCGTAGAGGATGGCCTGTTCCACCGGATCGCCGGCATCGCGCAGGCCTTCGAAATTCACGCCCTTGACGACGCGGCCATCCTTCACGTCCAGGCAGGGAATGATGCGGACCTTCAACATTACATTCTGCCTTTCGCCATGGCGGCGATGTTCATCAGGGTGCGCCCGGTGACCGCTTCGGCGGGCACGCCGGTTGTGCGGGTCAACACTTCCGCTTCCAGCAGCATGTCCAGCGCCTCGCCCAGCTTGTCGCTGTTCCAGCGCTGGACCTGGGCCTTGAAGGCGTTGGTGCGCGAAAAATGCACCGGCGGCCGCAGCCGCTTGAGCACGGTGTCGATCGCTTCGCCGCGATTGGTGCTTTCGCGCGCCTGCATCAGTTTCTGGAAATGGCCCATGGCGCTGCGGATCACCTGGGCCGGCTGGGTGTCGGAGACCCACAGCCGTTCCAGCTCGCGGTCCAGCTTGACCAGATCGCCGCCGGCCGCCGCATCGCAGGCGCTTTCGCTGCGCGCTTCGGCTTCATCGCCCATCACGGCGCGGACATCTTCGAGCGCCACCTGCTTCTTGCCATGCATGTAGAGCAGCAGCTTTTCGATCTCGCGCCGGGTGACGCCGCGGTCGGAACCCAGGCGGGACACCGCGTCCTCCAGCGCATCGGGCGCGATGGACAGGCCCTCGGCGCGCAGCGCATCGCGCACCACATCGCCCAGGTCGCGCACCGAGTCGGGATAGCATTGAATGGCGGCGGCACTCTTGTGGCCGTCGAAAATCTTGCGCAGGGCGCTGGTCTTGGCCAGGTCGCCCGCCTCGACCACCACCAGCGCGTCGCCCTTGGAATCGTCCATGAAGGATTCGAAGATTTCGGCCAGGTCGTTGCCACCGCCGCGCACCCGCACCACCCGCCGCCCGCCCATCATGGAAATGGCGGCGGCTTCATCGGCCAGCCGCGCCGGATCGGCCAGCAAGGTGGCTTCGCTGAGATCGGCGACATTGAAGGGATCGGTAAGATCTGGCGCCACGGTCTTGAGCAGTTTTTCGGCGCGTTCCTGCACCAGCCCGGCATCGGGTCCATAGACCAGCGCCAGCATCAACCCC
>CANKIV010000154.1 GCA_947482125.1 Alphaproteobacteria bacterium | reverse complement strand
TGAAGCGCCAGGCCGACGAAATTCGGCACCTTATACTGGCGCTCATGCAGCCCCAGGCTGCCGAAATACAGATATTGCTCCATGCGCCCCGTCCTAATGCGGCAGAGCCTGAAGGTCGGCGACGACCTTGTCCACCGTCTCGGCGCTGAGTTCGCCGCTGGAGGCCTCGCGCAGCTGTTTGAGGCTCATGCCCTTGAACATGAAATATTGCGCATCGTTCAGCAGGCCGGGAATGTCCCTGTTCAGCACCGCCGCGGCGATGGGATCGGCGGCGATTTTTTCCACCGGCGTATTTTCCGTGTAGCCGGGCGACGCCTCCTGCGCCTGGGCGCCGGTAGCCAGCAGCAGCAGCGCGGCGAATACCATCCGGGAGAACATGCCGTTCCTCTTTGGTCGGGGCTCGATCTGAGCTAGGGTAACCTCGGCCTATAATCATAAGCAATTGAGGTCTTTCATGCGCGCCCTGCTGACTTTGTCCCTATTTGTCGCCATGTGCCCGGCCGCGATGGCCCAGGAGCCCGCCAGGCCACCCGCCAAGCGCACCATCCTGCAGCGCGCTGATGTCGCCGCCAGCCCGGCGCAGGAAACCATATTCGGCACCGTCGATGTCGCGCCCGGATCGGGCAATCCTTTCCACACCCATTTTGGTTCGGAGATCGGGTATGTGGCGCAGGGGCGCATCCGTCTGGAAATCCAGGGCCAGCCGCCGCGCGAGCTGGGACCGGGCGAAAGCTTCCTGGTGCTGCGCGGCCAGGTGCATCGTTCGGTGCTGCTGGACGACGCGCCGGTCAGGCTGATCAACACCTGGACGGTGGACAAGGACAAGCCGCTGCTGACCCCCGCGCCGAACTAGATGATCCTGTCGACCGCGCGGTGCAGGCGGGCATCGGTGTTGCGGTCATAGGGCGCGTCGGGCAGGTATGACGTCAGGCGGCTGGCGCGCGCTTCCAGCACCGTCGCTGCCGTCAGATACAGATCCTTGTCGCCATGATGCAGCGTATCGTCCGCCAGCTGGCGGAGCCTTGCCGCCAGAGACAGCAGATTGCGTAGGTCTTGGACGCCTGCGAAGTATCCCATGACCACATAACGTGCCTGACCTTCCAGCCGATGCCGCAAATCCCGTTCGACGGTGAAATTTGCGTGAACCCCAAGGAACTTCTGCCTCCAGCCTTGTAATTGCTGCACTGCAACAATAATATTGAGTGATCAGACATGTGGCGGAAATTGTTGGCTTTTATGCGTTTTGATGGTTTTGGTCCTGGCGGCAAGCCCAACCCGCTGCGGCGCCGGCCCACGCCGGCCGCGACGCCGTTGACCGAAACTGCCTTCAGCCCCAATCCGGGAAACTTGCGGATGTACTCCTGCGTCCCGTCCGGCCTCAAAGCCGGCGCGCCGCTGGTGGTGGTGCTGCATGGCTGCGGCCAGACCGCGGCGGGTTACGATGCGGGAACCGGCTGGTCCCAGATCGCTGCGAGCGCCGGTTTCGCCGTGCTGGCCGCCGAGCAGAAGGCCGTCAACAATCCCAACACCTGTTTTGACTGGTTCAATCCCGAAGACATTACGCGCGATGAGGGCGAGGTCGCATCCATCGTGGCGATGATCCGGCAGATGGTCAAAACCCATGCGCTGGACAAGAAGCGCATCTTCGTCACCGGCCTGTCGGCGGGCGGCGCGATGACGGCGGCGATGCTGGCCGCCTATCCGGAAATGTTCGCGGGCGGCGCAATCATTGCCGGGCTTCCGTTCGGCGCGGCGGCCAATGTGCATGACGCGCTGGACACGATGCGCAGCGCGCCTCTGAAGACACCGCGCGAATGGGGCGACCTGGTGCGGGCCGCGTCCCCGCACAAGGGGCCCTGGCCGAAAATTTCCATCTGGCACGGCGATCTTGATCCGACCGTGAACCTCAACAACGCCCAGGCCAGCGTGGCGCAATGGGCGGACCTGCATGGCCTTGCCTTGTCGGATGCCAAACAGGAAAGGCTGGACGGCGCCACGCGCCTGCGCTGGAGCGACCGGCTGGAGGTCTATACCGTTGCCGGCCTTGGCCACGGCACGCCGATCGACGCGCGCGAAGTGGGCGCGCCGGCGCCGTTCATCCTGCAGGCGGGCATTTCGTCCACCACCCGCATTGCCCAGTTCTGGGGCTTGCTGGACAAGGCGGTGGCCAAACCCAAACCGGCGCCCATCCGCATCGTGGCGCCGCCGGATGAGCCGGCCTTGCCGCAAATCGAGGCAGCGCTGATACCACCGGAACGGATCGCGCCCGCCGGCGCCCGCATGGAGACGATCATCCTGCGCGCCCTGAAGGCAGCGGGCCTGATCCGCAAGCGCTAGAACTCGCATTTCGCAGGCTCTGGATTGCCTGGTTCTCCTTGAGTACGGTTGGACATGGCCGAAAAGCCCTCCGTCATCGACACCCGCCGCGACCAGATTTTTCCGGTGCTGGGATCGCATGATTTCGCGCGGCTGAAACGCTTTGGCGAGATTCCCACCTTTGCGCCCGGCACTGCCCTCATGAAGGCGGGCGAAGTGGCGCCAGGGCTCGCCTTTGTGCTGAAGGGCACCATCGACGTGCGTCAGGGCGGCGCGATTTCGCAGCGCCTTTGTCAGCGGCAAGACCCAGACCATTATGCCTTGGGACAGCTGGCAGCGCCCCTATACATTGCGGCCGCCACGGTGTGGTTCCACGACCTGCTGCATCCCGACGGCAAGCCCTATCGCGCGCGGGAAGTCGCCACCATCAAGGCGTTGAGCAGTGCGCCGAAAAGTGTGGTGCCGGAATAGCTATTTCCAGGGCATGACGGCTGGCACCGTGTCGGTGGCGGGCGGCGCATCGACCGAGCCGAAATCGGCCGGAGAAACAATCTCCAGATATTCCATGTCGGGCGAGTAATCGAACAGGTAGTGCACCATGCCGGGGCGCTGGTGCACCACATCGCCGGCTTCGACCAGGGTGACCTTGTCCTCGTACATGAACTTGGCCCAGCCCTTCATCACGATCACGATCTGGAAGTCGCAGACATGATAGTGCCAGCCGGTGCCGTCTTCGGGCGGCAGGTTGGCCTTGACCAGATGGGCGATCACCTTGCCGTTGGTGGCGCCGGCAATGCCCAGATCGCGATAGAGGAAGAAATCGCGCACCCCCCCCCCGGCTCGAACTTGGTGTCGCCCGGCTTCACATGGCTGAAGAAGGTGCTTGTCGGCTCCTGGCCCATGGACTCGGCTCCCCTATAGTGCGCTGCAACATTAAGGCACCAAAGAAGAACCTTGGAAAGAGGTAACAAATACGGGCGGAAATCGATCAGCCCGCCGCCGAATGCTGAAAAAATATGCAGTGCAGCAAGGCAAAAACGAAAAAGCCCGCGTCCCTCAACGGGATCGCGGGCTTTTGCCGTGTGACGCTTTATGCGTCAGGCGCCGCTCATATTCGCCTTGAGGTCCACCTTCAGCACATCGCCCATGTATTTTTTCTCGGATGCGAGCAGGTCTTCCATGGTGGCGCCCTTGTGAATCATCGAGGCGTCGTAATCCAGGGTCACCCAGCCGGTGTAATTTTTCTGGATCAGGAATTTCTGGATGGCAGGGAAATCTACGCCGCCGGAATCGGCGTCGCTCATGGCGCGGAACCAGTGATGGCCGCCGGCTTCCTCACCGCTGCGCGGCACCGCCACGACGCGGCTGCCTTTCAGTCTGGTGGGCGCGCCCTTGTAATGGATCGCCGTGACACGCGGCCAGTATTTGGCGAACAGTTCTTCCGGCACGATGCCGCCCAGCACCAGATGCGCCAGGTCCGCCGTCATCCAGACATAGGCCGGGTCGGTTTCCTTCATCAGCAGGTCCACCTCATGCTGGGTCTGGACCAGCGAATTGACATGCGGATGCGGCGCCAGCTTAAGGCCGTCCTTGATGGTTTCCTTGCCGATGCGGTTCATCGCGTCGGCGCAGCGCTTGATCTGCTCGTCATTGGTGTCATAGCCCTTGGGGCGCGGACCCATGTTCATCTTGAAGTGCTTGCAGTAGCCGAAGGGCTTGATGAAGGTGCGGGCGAAGGCGATGTGATCCTTGACCGACTTGTCCACCAGATCGGGATCGTAAAAATTGGTGGTGAAGTTGCCACCGCCGCCATTGGAGCAGGTCACCATCTGGATATGGTGGGCATCCATGATCTTCTTCAGTGCCAGCGGCCGGTCGAGATAGTTGATGATATTGTGGCGGAAGGGTTCGACGCCGGGGAAGCCGAGCTTGGAGCCCACCTTGATGGCGCCTTCGATATCCGTCTCCCAGGAGATGGGGCTGAAGGCATAGCGGAAGGGCAGCTTGGCAGCCTGGGCCGGCGTGGACAGCACGGCTGTACCCGCCAGCGCGGCGGATGTCTGCAGGAAATGGCGGCGTGTGAACGTCATAGGATTCTCCCCGGCTTTTGTTGCCGCAACGATGGCACACCGGTCCTTCCCTGTCGCCCAAAATTGCCCTTCGCACCTGCCAAAACGGGTGAACCAAAGCGCTGTCCCGCACGTAAACGCGGCATGCCGAAACTAAAAGCCGCCTTGCTGGCCGGTCTCGCCGCCCTGACCGGCCTCCTGTTGTCCGCCTGTTCGCCTGTGGCGGCCCTGAACCTGCTGGTCCCCCGCTCCGGCTATGACATTCGCGCGGGCTTCGCCTATGGACCGGATCCCCGCCAGAAGCTGGATGTCTATGTACCCCAGGGCCTCAAGGGCCCCGCGCCGGTACTGCTGTTCTTCTATGGCGGATCCTGGTCATCGGGCGACCGCAGCCAATATCTGGCCTTCGGCCAATCCTTCGCCAGCCGGGGCATTGTCACGGTGGTGGCGGACTATCGGCTTTATCCGCAGGTGAAATACCCGGCCTTTGCGCAAGACGCGGCCCGGGCGCTGGCTTGGGTGCATGCCCATGCGGGCGAACATGGCGGCGATGCGGCGCGCATCTTCGTCTCCGGCCATTCGGCCGGCGCCTTCAATGCGGTGATGCTGGCGTCGGAGCCCAAATTCATCGAGGCGGTTGGCGGCAAGCTGGACTGGATGCGCGGCGTGATCGGGATGGCCGGGCCGTATGACGCACTGCCGTTCACGGAAAGCCAGTATATCGACATGTTCCATGGCGCCAACAATGCGGATTCCATGCCCATCAACCATATCGACGGCAAGCGCCCGCCCATGCTGCTGGTCACCGGCACCGACGACACCACGGTACGCCCCGGCAACAGCGACCGCATGGCGGCGAAATTGAAGGCCCAGGGGAGCAGCGCCGAGGTGATCAAGTATCCCGGTGTCGGCCATATCGGCATCATCCTGTCGCTGGCGCCGGGCTTTCGCGGCAAGACCACATTGCGCGAGGACATGCTGCGGTTTATCCAGTCCCATTAGTGGCCAGGCACATTCTTCCCGACCGGCTGAAGCCGGGACTCAAATTGGTGTTCTGCGGTACGGCCGCGGGGCGGATCTCCGCCATGCAACAGGCCTATTATGCCCATGGCCAGAACAAGTTCTGGAAGACGCTGCATGCGGTGGGACTGACGCCGCGCCTGTTCGCGCCCAATGAATATGAAATGCTTTGGGAGCATGGCATTGGCCTGACCGACATCGCCAAGCATGCCTATGGCATGGATCATCAACTGCCCAAGGACGCGCTGGGTGATGCCGCCGCGCAGGCGTTGCGCGCGCGTATCGCGAAAATCCAGCCGCGCATCCTGGCCTTCACCAGCCTCAATGCCGGACGCAAGGTGATGGGGCCTCGCGCCACGGCGGGCGAACAACAGGAAAAGCTGGGCGAAACACGGGTATTTATCCTGCCATCGCCTTCGCCGCTGGCCGCGAACCATTGGGACATCGCGCCCTGGCGGGCGCTGGCACGGGCCGTCAAGAAATTATGAGTCAGGGCGCCGCCGCGGCGATCGTACGAACCGGATCGGCCAGGATGCGCACACAGCGCTCGGGCGCCAGCGTCGCGCCGCACATGGCGCTGACCGGCCCCCACAGAGTGGTCCAGTTGCAATGTTAGTTTATGAGCGGCGTTTGCGCTAGCTGACCGTCTGCGGACTGCCCCGGCGGCCAGCAGATTGCTTCTGGTGC
>CANKIV010000153.1 GCA_947482125.1 Alphaproteobacteria bacterium | reverse complement strand
TGGGAATAACGAGCCCGTGGCCGGAATAAAACCGGCGTAGGGTCGTGAAAAGCGAAGCAAATTTCCGCTCTCACAGAACTGCGTGGCAGGTCATGAGCCCTTAGACCGGGCACCGGAACATTCTAATGTTGCGACTTGGGCAGGTTGAGGACGATGCCGTCCAGCGCCGCGCTCATGCGCAACTGGCAGGACAGCCGGCTGGTGGAGCGCACATCGGGCGCGAAATCCAGCATGGTCTCTTCCATCTCGCCCTTGGGCGGCAACTTCGCCTGCCATTCGGGTGCGACATAGACCTGACAGGTGGCGCAGGCGCAGGCCCCGCCGCAATCGGCGTCAATGCCGGGGATCAGGTGCTTGACCGCCCCTTCCATCAGCGACCAGCCTTCGGTCACCTCGACGGTATGCGCCTTGCCGCCGTCTTCGATGTAGGTGACCTTGTACTTGGCGGGCGGCATCAGCCCATCTGCTTCATGGGGATGGACAGGTCGGCCAGCATTTCCGGTGCGACACTCTTGCCTTCCGCGATCATTTTCTTGCCGATCAGATATTCGGGGGCGGCATTCACCGCTTCCACCGCCGCCACCACCCCATCGCGCAGGTGAAAGACGGCGAATTTGCGGCTGGCCGGGTCGCCGCGCTGTACCAACGTATCGGTGGGGCGCGCCAGGCCGGCGATCTGCAGCTTGAGGTCATACTGGTCCGACCAGAACCACGGCACTTCGCTGTAGGTCTTGGGCTTGCCGGTCATCGCCATGGCGGCATGCTTGGCCTGGTCGATGGCGTTCTGCACGCACTCCAGGCGGATTTCCTGTCCTTCACGGCCAGTGTGGCGGGTGCAGTCGCCCGCCGACCAGATATGGGGATCGCTAGTGCGGGCATTCTGATCCACCATGATGCCATCGGTGCAGGCCAGGCCCGCGGTTTCCGCCAGCTCCTGGCAGGGAATGACGCCGATACCGACCAGCACGATGTCGGTCTCATAAGTCTGGCCGCCCGCCCTGATGCGTTCGACCTTGCCGTTGCCTTCAAAACCCTCGACGCCAGTGTTCAGCTTGAGCTTCACGCCGGCCTTTTCATGCTCGCTGGCATAAAAAGCGGAAAGCTGCGGCGACACGGCGCGCGCCATCAGCCGGTCCATGGCCTCGAACACCGTCACGTCCAGCCCGCGCTTGGCGCCCACCGCCGCCACTTCCAGCCCGATATAGCCGCCGCCGACAATGGCGATGCGCTTGCCGCTCTGGAACACGCTCTGCAACCCGTCCACATCGGCGATGGTCTTGAGATAATGAATACCCGGCAGATCGGCGCCCGGGCAACGCAGCTTGCGCACCCGCGCGCCGGTGGTCAGCAGCAGCTTGTCATAGGCCAGGAGCCGCCCGTCGGTCAGTTCGACGGTGCGGTCGGCGCGATGGATCGCCTTGGCCGAGGTGGACAGCAGCAGCTCGCAGCCGGCTTCGTCATAAAAAGCATCCGGCTTGAGGAACAGGCGCGGCCGCTCGAAGGTCCCCAGCAGATAGGCCTTGGACAGCGGCGGACGCTGATAGGGCGGATAGGCCTCGTCGCCCACCATGGTGATGGCGCCCTTGAAGCCTTCGCTGCGCAGGGACTGGACCGCCTGCTGGCCGGCCTGGCCGGCGCCGATAATGACGATTTTTTCGGGCATTTTCCGACGAATTGAGGGATGCGGGCGCGGGGTTACCATGCCGGTGGATGGGCCACAACCAGCCTCTTCCGCACCCCCGGATGGCAGGCTAAAACCGACAGATATGGCCGAAATATCAGAGACTTTCCGTGGGGCAGTTCCCCTGCCCGATCTCGACGCCACCGCGCGCCTGGGGGCCGGTATCGCGGGCGCATTGCGGGCTGGCGACGCCGTGGCGCTGTGGGGCGATCTGGGCGCCGGCAAGACCACCCTGGCGCGTGCCATATTGCGCAAGCTGGGGGTCAGCGAAGACGTGCCCAGCCCCACCTTCACCATTGTGCAGGCCTACGACACGCCGGGGCTGGCGGTGAGCCATTACGATCTTTACCGGGTCAAGCAGCCGCGCGAGATGCAGGAGCTGGGCTTCGACGATGCGCTGGATCAGGGCGCGGTGCTGGTGGAATGGCCGGAACGCGCGCCGGAGATCCTGCCGCCGGAGGCCCTGCATGTGCGGCTGGGGATGCAGGACGGGGCGCGCACCGCGCGGCTGACCGGACCGGCACGATGGGAAAGCGTGCTCGCGCATGTCTGACCGTCAAACCCAAATGCGCGATTTTCTGGTGGCGTCCGGCTGGGGCGACGCGACGGTGACGCCGCTGCCCGGCGACGCCTCCACCCGGCGCTATGCCCGGCTGGCCCGCGGCGGCGAAAGCCACATGCTGATGGACCAGCCGCAGGGCGCGGAAACGCCGACCGCGCCGCCCGATGCCAGCGAAGTCGAACGGCAGGCGCTGGGCTACAATGCCGTGGCGCGGCTGGCGGGGGCCGATTGCGCCCGCTTCGCGGCGGTGGCGGAATATCTGCGGGGACATGGCCTGGCCGCGCCGGAAATTCATGCCGCCGATCATGCCAGCGGCTTTGCCATTCTTGAGGATCTGGGCGACGCGCTGTTCGCCGATGTGCTGGCCGATGGCGGCGACGAACTGGCGCTGTACCAGGCCGCGGCGGAAGTCCTGGCCAAAATCCATGCGCAGGACGCCCCTGCCCACCTGTCGCCCGACAAGCCGCTATTCGCCTATGACCAGACGGCGCTGATTGCCGAGACCCGTCTGCTCACCGAATGGTTCCTGCCGCTGGCGCTGGGGCGGGTCGTGAGCGGAGCGGAAGACGCGGAACATCGCCGTTTGTGGAAAGCGGCGCTGGCGCAGATCGAAGGCGGGCGACGCGTCTTTGTGCATCGCGACTATCACGCGCAAAATCTGCTGTGGTTGCCGCAGCGCAAAGGCGTGGCCCGGGTCGGGTTGATCGATTTCCAGGACGCTGTGGCGGGCAGCGCGGCCTATGATCTGATCTCGCTCATCGAAGACGCGCGCCGCGATGTCAGCCCCGAGATGGCGGAAGCCGCTACCGCCCATTACCTCTCGGCGATGAAGGCGCAGGACATGCCGGTGAACGAAGTCGCATTCCGCCGCGAGATGGCGGTGATGGCGGCGCAGCGCAACGCCAAGATCGTGGGCATCTTTGCCCGGCTCTACAAACGAGACGGCAAGGTCCGTTACCTCAGCCTGCTGCCCCGGGTCTGGACCTACCTGGAGCGCGACCTGTCGCATCCGGCGCTGGCCGATCTGCGAAGCTGGTATGACCGCGTCATCCCGAAAGCCAAACGGACCTTGCCCGCCATGGAGACGTTATGAGCAAGGTCACGCGCGCCATGATCATGGGGGCGGGGCTGGGCACCCGAATGCGCCCCCTGACCGATGACCGCCCCAAGCCGATGGTGACGGTGGCGGGACGCACACTCATTGACCATGCGATTGACCGGCTGATCGCGGCGGGCGTGACCAGGGTGGTGGTAAACCTCCACTACAAGGCCGCCATGCTGCAGGCCCATCTCAGCAAGCGCCGCGATGTCGAGATCGTCCATTCCGACGAAACTGAAAAACTGCTGGACACCGGTGGCGGGGTGGTCAAGGCGATGCCGCATTTCGGCGGCGAGCCTTTCTTTGTGGTCAATTCCGATTCCATCTGGGTGGAAGGCGGCGCGCCGCCCCTGCACGCCATGCAGAAATTGTGGGATGCGGACCGCATGGATGCCCTGTTGCTGCTGGCCGAGATGGAAACCGCCATGGGCTATGAAGGCAATGGCGATTTCGTGCTGGAACCGGACGGCAAGGTGGCGCGCGCCAAGGGACGGATCGAACAGCCCTATGCATATCCCGGGGTACAGATCGTCCATCCCCGCCTGTTCGACGGCGCGCCGACCGGCGCCTTTTCCACCAACGTCATATGGGATCGCGCCATCGCTGCCGGGCGGCTGACCGGTTGTGTGCTGGACGGGGTTTGGATTCATGTCGGCACGCCGGAGGCGCGCGGCGACGCGGAAGAGTATCTCGCCGCGCTGTCCCCCGCTTGAAGGCCCCGGCGGTCTATACCATCGCCGCCAGCGCCCATTTCGCGCAGGACCTGGCGCGCGGATTGCTCAAACGCAGCGGCGATGATCCCGTCGCCCTGTCGTCCGCTATTATCTACCTGCCCACCCGCCGCGCGGCGCGCGGCTTTGGCGACGCCTTCGCGCAAGTGATGGGCGGCGCGGCACTACTGCCCGAGTTCAAGGCGCTGGGCGACAGCGACGAAGACGATCTGCTGTTCGATGCGGCGGCGGAAGGGCTCGA
Source organism: Alphaproteobacteria bacterium (assembly GCA_947482125.1). Taxonomy (GTDB): domain Bacteria; phylum Pseudomonadota; class Alphaproteobacteria; order Micropepsales; family Micropepsaceae; genus Rhizomicrobium. The sequence continues at coordinate 1,788 of CANKIV010000153.1, read as the reverse complement.
TCTGGCCCCCGCCATCGCTCCGCTGCGCCGTCAGTTGCTGCTGGCGGAACTGATCCGCGAATGGGACCGTGCGGGCCGTGATGGCACCCTGTCCTTTGCCCAGGCGGCGTCTCTGGCCGACAGCCTGGCCAAGGTGATGGACGAAATCGAAACCCAGGGCTGTGATCTGGGAAAACTGAAAGAGCTGGCGCCGCCCGAACTGGCCGAGCATTGGGAAGGCGTGACGCGCTTTCTGGATGTGCTGCACAAGCAATGGCCGGGTGTCCTGGCGGCGGAGCAGAAACTCAATCCCGCCGCGCGCCGGGCCGCCGCCATCCGGGCATTGGCCGCGCGCCTTGAAGCCGCGCCGCCGCAGGGGCTGATCCTGGCGGCCGGCTCCACCGGTTCGCTGCCCGCCACCGCCGAACTGTTGGGCGTTATCGCCCGGCTTCCCCATGGCGCGGTGGTGCTGCCAGGGCTGGACCGCGACCTGGACGAACAGAGCTGGAGTGATCTCGATCCCGGCCATCCGCAATTCGGCCTTCGCCAGTTGCTGACCACCATGAAGGTGGAGCGCGCCGATGTGAAAGACTGGTTCGGTCCAGCCGTCAACGCATCACGCGAATTCCTGCTGCGCGAAACCCTGCGCCCTGCCCCCACCACCGATGCCTGGCGCGCATTGGCGAAAACGGGCGCGGCCGAAATCAAGAGCGGCCTGACCGATATCGCGCTGGTGACCGCCGCCGATCCTGCCCAGGAAGCACTCGCCATCGCATTGGCCTTGCGCGAGGCGCTGGAAACGCCCGGCCGCAGCGCCGCGCTGGTGACGCCCGACCGCAATCTGGCGCGGCGGGTGGCGGCCGAGATGCGCCGCTGGGGCGTGGGAATCGACGATTCCGGCGGCCGCCCGCTGGCCCACACCACCGCCGGCACCTTCCTGTGCCTATTAGCCGAAGCCGCCGACGCGCATTTCGCACCGGTGCCGCTGCTGGCCCTGCTGAAGCATCCCTTTGCCCGGCGCGGCGAGGATGGCGCGAATTTCCGGGCCCGCGCCCGCGAACTGGACCGCTGGTGCCTGCGCGGCCCGCGCCCCGATCCCGGATTGGCCGGCATCACCGCCGCCATCGCAAAAGCCACAAAAGGGCGGCGACCGCCTGATGGGCTGGCTGCATTGGCAACATGGTGGGGGGACATCGCTGCGATCCTGTCACCGCTGGAAGCATTGTTCGCCCAAAGCGAAGCTCCGCTGACGGAATTGCTGACCACACATATCGCCGCCGCCGAAGCGCTGGCCTGTGACGAGCGGCAAGACTGCATCCTGTGGCAGGACAGCGATGGCGCCACGGCGTCCGAGCTGGTCGCGTCGTTGCTGCTGGCCGCCGAGAATTTGCCCCCGCTGGAGCCCGGCTCCTGGCCGTCGCTGTTTCGCAATCTTGCCATGAAGACACCGGTGCGCGCCGCCTTCGGCCAGCATCCCCGCCTGGCGATCCTGGGCCCACTGGAAGCGCGGTTGCAGCGCTTCGAACTCACCATCCTGGGCGGGTTGAACGAAAGCAGCTGGCCGCAGGCCGCCGGTACCGATCCCTGGTTCTCGCGCCCGATGCGCGCCAGCCTGGGACTGGAACAGCCCGAACGCGGCATCGGCCTGTCTGCGCATGACTTTTCCATGCTGGCGGCGGGTCCTTGTGTGCTGCTGACCCGCGCCCTGAAAGCCGATGGCGCGCCCACCCTGCCCTCGCGCTGGCTGCAGCGCATGGAGCAACTGACGCACGGGCTCGACCTCGCGCGGGCCCTGGTCCCGGAGCAGGA
>CANKIV010000152.1 GCA_947482125.1 Alphaproteobacteria bacterium | reverse complement strand
TGTTGCGCCGGAGGCCTGCACGAACTAAAGCAACAGGCCTAACCAATCACATCAGATCATGTCAGCGGCCCGAACAGGCGCCTGGCCCGTCAATCAGGAAGTTCATGGCAGTCGGTACGGTTAAATTCTTCAATGTTGCCAAGGGATTCGGTTTCATCACGGCGGACGAAGGGGGCAAGGATGTGTTCGTTCCAGCGGCCTCCATTGCGGCCGCAAACATTCCCGGCCTGAAAACCGGACAGCGGGTCTCCTTCGAGGCCGAGCCGGACAAGAAAGGCCCCAAGGCGGTCAATCTGAAAGTGGTCGCCGAGGCGCCGCCGCCGGAGAAGAAAAGTATTCCAGCGCCCGCGCGGGAACAGGCCAAACCGGGCATCACCGTCTATCTGGATTCAGCTTCCGACGACGCCAGCGATGTGCTCGCCGAACTTCGCGAAGCCGGGCATGAACCCCATGTGGTGGATTATATCGCCACGCCGCCGACCGGGGAGGAGCTCAAGCGCCTGTCACTGCTTTTGCGGGACAGCAATCAGAGCCTGGTGCGAAAGTATGAGTCCCTGTTCCTGGAGCTTCGGCTGGATGACAGGTTCATCAGCGACACGGAATTCTGGGGCGCGATCCATGAGCACCCCTCATTGATTCAGGGGCCGGTTGTCGCCACCGCGACCAAGGCCAGCATCTGCCGCACGGCAGATGCCGTTGAATCTTTTTTGGTGGCCGTTTCGACCGGCGAATCTCCGGTGACGGTCAAGCCGAAGGGCCTGTCCGAACGCCTGTTGCGGATGGTCGCGGGCGGTGCGGTAGCCCCGCGCGCGGCGGAGAAGGTGGCGGAGCCCGTGCGCAAGCCCGTCGAACCTGCGCCGGAGAAGACGGTCCCGCCAAGGACGGTTGCCAAAGCGCCTGCCCAGGCCAAAACCAAAGCCGCGCCCAAAGCCACGCCCAAACCGAAAATCGTGGCCAAAGCGCCGGCAAAGAAAAGCGCTTCCAAGCCCGTCAAGAAGCCGGTGAAGAAATAGCCATCGCACCTAGCGGGCAGACGGGCTGATCCTCGCCCGTGAACCGCCGCCCGGCGAATGTTTCGCCCGTGGCATCGGTAACGTCATAACGCGCTGGTAACGTCATAACGCGCTCGAATCCGCCTTGCCGGTTCTCAAGCGCTTTGCCGCTCCGCAACTTTTTCTTCGTGCGCGCGTTCGACGAAGGAGCCGCGGTTGCGGCCCGCGCGACCTTGAAACCGGATTCAAATGGCTTTTCCCGAACTGGACGGATTTGAGATCGTCCCGCACCTGACGGCGCTGGCCATCGCCTATGCCCTGGCCTTTCCCATTGGGTGGGACCGCGAGAAAGCCACGCGCAGTGCCGGCCTGCGGACCTTTCCGCTGGTGGCACTGGCAAGTTGCGGTTTTGTCCAGGCCACGGAGTCGATGTTGGCGGGTTCGCCCGAAGGCACGGCGCGGATCGTCGAAGGCCTGATTACCGGGATCGGGTTTATCGGCGGTGGCGCCATTCTGAAAGACGGCTTGTCGGTGCGCGGCACTGCGACGGCGGCGAGCATCTGGGCCACCGGCGCCATTGGCACGGCTGTGGGACTTGGCACCCTGGATGTGGCGGTTGCGATCTCGGTGCTGACCTTCCTGACTCTGAAGCTGTTGCCCATCCTGAAGCCCGGCGACAACCCGGAATAAACTGCGGAAGCCGCTGGACGAAAATCCCGATTGTATTCAGGTGGTTGAGATTCTCCGCCGGCCATTTTCCCAATAAAATATGTGTCTGGACGATTCCCCCGTACGCGGTACCATCGGGCTAGGCCAAGAACAAAAACAGTAACGGGGGCATATAGCATGACCACACTGACGCGCCGCGCATCCCTTGTGATGATGGCGGCAGTATCCGCCCTGACGACATTGGCGAAGCTTCCAGCCCAGGCGCTGACCAGCCTGACGGCGCGTCCCCGCCGCCCAGTCACCGACGCCGACAAGGGCCACGCCCTGACCCTGGCGGCCTCCAACAAGACCATCGTCGGCTATGGCGACCAGATCACGGTGCGTCCGGGCGAGAAGATCACTTTCTTTGCCAGCACCTATGCGCCGGGCGATTACCGGGCCTCGCTGGTGCGCGTCATCAATGGCGACACACTGTCGGGCGCCGGCCGTTTCCGGGTGGATGCGGTGGCCGCCGATTTTGCGCGTACCTACAAGGGCGGCGAACAGAAGACCTGGCCCGGGTCCTATGTCACCTTTGACAAGACCGGCCCCGCCGCCATTGCCAGCAACCGGCAGAGTTTCTCGGTGATGGCGCTGGTCAAGCCGACCATGCCCGGCAAGGGCATCCAGTTCGTCGCTTCGCAATGGAACCAGTTGAACAAGACCGGCTGGGCCATCGGCATTGATGAACGTGGCGAAGGTGCGCTGTGGGTCGGGCAGGGCGGCGGCAAGTCCTTCAAGCTGCGCACCTCCCGCTACATCCAGCCCGGACACTGGACGATGCTTGCCGCCACCTTCGATGCGACGTCCGGCGAGTGGCGGGTTTACGATGTGCTGCTCACCGATCCGAATTTCCCGCTCGATCATCCGGCCGACCCGCTGCATTATATCTTTGGCACCAGAAGGCTGGCGCGCGACTGGACCGTCGCCACCGGAACGCCTATGCGTTTTGCCGCCGGTTGCGGCGATACCATGGCCTACGGCCAACCGGCGCCCTTTGCGCTCTTTAACGGCCGCATCGACGGCGTCAGGATCGCGGGCAAGGCTCTGCATCCGGTTGACATGATCCGCATTGCTCGGGCGACCAGGCTTGAAGAAGTCACGCGCGACGATGCCGTGCACGGCTTCTGGGATTTCGGGCGCGGCATAGGCACATTTGATGTGCACGACGTCACCACCAATGGCTGGCATGGGCGCAGCGTCAACTGGCCCCAGCGCGCCCTGAAAGGCTACCACTGGAAAGCCAGCAAGGACTGGCGCAAGGAGCCGGCCGAATTTTCCGCCATGTATTTCCGCGAAGACGATCTGCTCGACGCGGAATGGTCGCCCAGCTTCAGCTATACCGTGCCGCAAGGGCTGCGCAGCGGCATCTATGCCGTGCATCTGCAGCACGGCAAGTCCGAGCATTATGTGCCCTTTGTCGTGGCGCCACCCAAGGGTACCGTCACCGCGCCCACCGCCTTCCTGGTGCCCACCACCACCTATCTGGCCTACAGCAACTGGACGCGCAATTTCTGCCAGCTGGAGCGCTATCCCGCCTTTCATTTCAATGGCGACGATATCGATTTCCTGATGCAGCACCCCGAATTCGGGCGCAGCCTGTACGACCAGCATATCGATGGCTCGATGGTGACCCGCTCGTCCTGGCGGCGGCCACTTCTGACCGTCACCCTGAAAAGCTGGCTGCATGTCCTCAATTCCGACACGCAGCTGGTGGACTGGCTGGAGCATGAAAAGGCGCCCTACGACGTCATTACCGACGACCTGCTGCACCGTGATGGCATCGACCTTCTCAAGGGGTACCGTACCGTCATGACCGGCCAGCATCCTGAATATCAGTCACCGGAAATCTTCAATGCTGTCGAGCAGTATCTGGGGTCCGGCGGACGCTTCATGTATCTGGGCGGCAACGGCTTCCAGAACCCGGCAGCCTGGCGCAATGACGGAATTCCGGCCGTTGAATTGCGGCGGCTCAATGAGATTTACTGGACGCCGCAGAATTTCGAAGGCGAGCGGCGGTTTGAACTGAACGGCGTCGACAATCTGGAATGGGACCATAGCTGGACCGCGCGCAACCTGGGCCTCAAATACATCGCCACCACCTTCCAGTCGGGCAACAGCTATTACCGGGTGCTGCCGGATTCGACCAATCCGCGCGCCAGCTTCATCTTCGCCGGCGTGAAATCCGAGATCATCGGCGATTACGGAACCCATTTCGGCGGTGCGGCCGGCGATGAAGTGGACCGGCTGGATTTCAAGGCGGGATCACCCGGACACGCGCTGCACCTGGCGAAATCGGAAGGGTTCCCGATTCCGCACTGGGCTACGCCCCAGCAGGCGGCGAAGATGCGCACCCAGTATGATGACGAGCAGTTCGCCTCGATCGTCTTCTTTGAAACCAAATCGGGTGGTGCGGTCTTCTCGGTCGGCTCAATGGCCTATATCGGGTCGCTGAACCATAACGGGTTCAACAACGACATCGCCCGGATCACCACCAATGTGCTCAGGCGCTTCTCCGATCCCAGGCCGTTCAAGATGCCCGCTTAAGGCAAGCCGAACACGACCCAGTCGCCGGGGCCAGCCGCCAGAGCCGGTACCGCCAGAACAAGGGACAGGATGGGAGGAAAGTTTTCATCGGACCCACGCTTCTTCTGGCGGCTTCGCTGGGACCCAGCCTGCACCCGGCGGGGATGGAGTTTCAACAGGAATGAATTTAGAAACAGGCCGGCTTTCCCGGTGATGTGATGTTTGGTCAGTTGATGCGCATGCTCAAGACGTCCGGGCCCCAGAGCCGTCCGGACCTGCGCCTGTCGGTGGCGGTCCTGCTGCTGGAAGCCGCCCGCCAGGACGATCGCTTCGATTCCGCCGAGCGCGCGGTGATCGCGCAATTGCTGACGCGCAAGTTCGACCTCACGCCCGAGGAATGCGCGATGCTGCTGGAAGCAGGCGAAGTGCGCGCCGCCCAGATGGTGCAGTTGCATGGTCATACCAGCGCCGTTTTCGAGCAGATGACGCCGGAAGAGCGCGTCGGCATGGTCGAAATGCTGTGGGATGTGGCCTATGCCGATGGCGTACTCGATCCGGAAGAAGACCTGCTGATCCGCCGCGTCGCCGGGTTGATCCATGTCACCGACCGCGAACGCGTGCTGGCGCGCCAGCGGGTGATGGCGCGGCTGGGGCTGACGCTGTGAGTTTGACGCGCCGCACCCTGGTCGGCGCAGGCGCGGGGCTTGCCTTCCTTCCGGCGCGCGCCCAGTCGGCCGCCCCCAAGGTTTATACCGTGATCGGAACCGGCGTTTCCGGCACCGCCCTGGACAATGAACAGGCCAGGCAAGCCCGGATCAACAACCCCTTCGGCGTGTTGTTTGGCCCGGACGGCGATCTGTATTGGGCCGATTTCGGCAGCGACAGGGTTCTGAAGTTGAAAGACGGATTCGTCTCCGTGGTCGCGGGCAGCGGCGTGAAGGGCCATGCCGGCGATGGCGCACAGGCCTGGGCGGCCCAGCTCAGCGCCCCCCATGAGATACGCTTTGACAGCAAGGGCAACATGCTGATCGCCGAACGCGACAGTCATGTGGTTCGCATCATGGATCGCCGCAGCGGAATCCTCTCCACCCTGGTGGGAACGGGCGTTGCAGGCTTCGGCGGCGATGGCGGTCCATCCCAAATGGCGCAGATGAAGCAGCCGCACAGCATCGCGCTGGACCGGCGCGACAATCTTTACATCTGCGACATCCAGAACAACCGCGTACGCCGCCGCGATGGCGCCACGGGGATCATCACCACCTTTGCGGGAACAGGCGAGGTGTCCGACACGCCCGATGTCGCGCCGCTGATCACGCCGCTGCGCGGGCCCCGTTCGATCGATATCGGACCCGACGGCACGATGTATCTGATCCTGCGCGAAGGGAACAAGGTCTTCAGCATCGGCCCGGACAGTCACTTGCGGCGCATCGCCGGCACCGGCGAGAAGGGCTATGGCGGCGACGGCGGCCCGGCGCAGGACGCCACCTTCAACGGCCCCAAGGGCATTGCCTACGCGCCGGACGGCAGCCTCTACATTTCCGACACCGAGAACCACGTCATTCGGCGCGTGTCGTTACGCGACGGGCGTATTTCAACGGTGGTGGGCACCGGCATGCGCGGTGACGGGCCGGACGGCGATCCGCTGGCTTGCGCCCTGGCCCGGCCGCACGGCGTCACGGTGCATGAAGACGTGCTCTATATCGGGGATTCGGAAAATCATCGCATCCGGGCGATGCGGATCTGAACTAGGCCAGTCTTTCGCGCATCCGGTCCAGCAGCCCGACCTGTTCGCGCACCCGCCCGCCATATTCGCGGTTGAGCGCCACGACCAGGAAACACAGCAGTAGCGCCGCGATGCTGCCGAATGCCGCCAATATCGGCTTGCCCGCCGCCAGCCAGCCCTCGATCATCCGGACAT
>CANKIV010000151.1 GCA_947482125.1 Alphaproteobacteria bacterium | reverse complement strand
TCTGCGCCTGGGTGGTGACGTCCAGCGCCGTGGTCGGCTCGTCGGCGATCAAGAGCTTGGGCGACAGCGACAGCGCCATGGCGATCATCACCCGCTGGCGCTGGCCGCCCGACAATTGATGCGGAAAGGATTTGAGCAGGGCCCTGGGGTCTTTCAGACCCATCTCGGCCAACAACCCGGCCGCCAGATCCAGCGCATCTTTCTCGGATATCGCGCGATGGGCTCTGATCTGTTCGGTGATCTGGCGGCCGATGGGCACCACCGGATTGAGCGCCGCCATCGGGTCCTGGAAGATCATGGCGATGCCCTGGCCACGCAATTTGCGGATGCCGGACGGCGGCAGCCGCAGCAGGTCTGTGCCGCCGAACAGAATCTGGCCGCCGCTGGCGGTGACGCCGCGCGGCAACAGCCCCATCACGGCATGGGCAGTCAGCGACTTGCCCGAGCCAGACTCCCCCACGATGCAAAGAATTTCGTTGGGAATGTTGGTCAGGCTGACGCCGTCCACCGCATGGGCTCGGTCGGCCCCCGGCGGCAAAGCCACGGTCAGATCGCGGATGGAAATCAGCGGTTCGCCCATCAGCGCCTGCGCCGTGGATTGAGGGCATCGTTCAGCCCGTCGCCGATGAAATTCAGCGCCAGCACCGTGATCATGATCGCCAGGCCCGGCATCACCGTCGTCCACCACGCCACCCACATGGCCGAACGCGAGCCGCCGATCATGCTGCCCCAGCTGAGCAGGTTGGGATCGCCCAGCCCCAGGAAGCTCAGCGCCGATTCCGTCAGGATGGCGGTGCCCACCATCATGGAGCTGACCACGATGATGGGCGGCAGGGCGTTGGGCAGGACTTGCGTGAAAATGATGCGGGCATCGCCCATGCCAAGTGTCCGCGCCGCCTGTACGAATTCGCGGCCGCGCAAGCTCAGAAATTCGCCGCGTACCACGCGGGCCACCTGCGGCCAGGTCACCAGCGCGATGCCGATCACGGTCGAGCTCAAGGAGGGCTGCAGGAAGGCGACCAGCACCATCAGCAGCACGAAGCTGGGAATGATCTGGAAGAACTCGGTGACCCGCATCAGGAGGTCGTCCAGCCAGCCGCCATAATAGCCAGCCACCGCACCCAGCAGCACACCGATGCCCACGGCGCACAGGGTCGAGGTGATGCCGACCAGCAGCGAGATGCGCGCGCCATAGGCCAGCCCCACCGCCATGTCGCGGCCCAGCACGTCGCTGCCCACCAGCAGGCCCGGCGCGCCGGGCGGCAGCAGCGGCATGCCGACAATGGTGAAGGGCCCGCGCGCGAACACAAACGGCGCCAGCAGCGCGACCGCCACAATGGCCACAAAGATCACCAGCCCGATCAGCGGAATGGGGCGTGACAGGAAGACCCGCAGGAAATCCTTCATCGGCCCAGCTCCACCCTGGGATCGGCGATGGAATAGGCGATGTCGGTGACCAGGTTGAACAGGCTGACCAGTATGGCGGTGACGATGAAGATGCCCAGCAGCAACGGATTGTCGCGCGTGGTCACCGCTTCGTAGGCCAGCGTGCCGATGCCGGGCCAGCTGAAGACATTCTCCACCAGCACGCTGCCGCCCACCAGGATGGCGGCCTGCAGGCCGGCAAAGGTGATCAGCGGGATCAGGGCATTGCGCAGGATATGGCGGCGGGCGACCTGGCCTTCGCTGATGCCCTTGGCCCGCGCCGTCTTGACGAAATCCTGGTCCGCCACCTCGATCATGGCGGTGCGGGTCAGCCGCGCATAGCTGGCCATGAAATACAGCGCCAGCGTAACGCCCGGCAGGATCATGTGGACGGCGATATCACCGATGCGCGCCAGGCCGGTATAATCGGCGCCCATGGTCTCGATGCCGAAAGGCGGCAGCCAGGACAGCCAGACCGAAAAGACCAGCATCGCCATCATGCCCAGCCAGAATTGCGGCATGGCATAGAACAGCATGCTCAGCACCGTCACCGAGGCATCGCCCACCGAACCCGGCCGCCGCGCCGCGATCATCCCCAGCAGCACGCCCCCCGCAATCGCCACCAGCAGGGCGAAGGCATTCAGCAGCACGGTATTGGGAAGGCGCTCCAGAATGACGTCCAGCACCGGCTGGCGCCGCACGAAAGAATTTCCCAGATCGCCCTGCGCCACCGCCTGGACATATTTCCACAACTGCACCGGCACCGGCTGGTCCAGCCCATACTCGGCGCGCAGGCTTTTCATGAAGGCTTCGTCGGCAAAGCCCGCCTGCCCCGCCATCACCGTTGCGGTATCACCCGGCGCCAGGCGGATCAGGAAAAAGCTCAGCAGAATGACCGCGATGGTGATGAGCACCGTCTTGACCAGGCGCGCGCCAATGTAGGAGAGCCGGCTCATGCCAAACGCACCGAGCCGAAGCCGTCAGCCGGACCGTTGGGGCCCATGATCACGTTCTTCAGCCGCTTGTTGTAGAAGAACATGGGCTTGCGCTCGAACATCCACAGCATGGCGACATCGTGGGTCAGGACCTGCTGCAGCCGGCTGTAATGGGCTTGCGCCTCCGCCGCATCCACCGCCACCGCCGCCTTGGCGAACAGCGAATCCACTTCCGGATTGTTGTAGCCCTGGATGTTGGTCTGCGGCACGCCCTTGCGGATGTTGGAGGACAGAAAGAAGCGCGCGGTGCCGATGGCCGGATCGCCATACTGGCCATAGCTGTTGCAGTCGACGTCGAATTCCCAATTGCCGCTGCGGCGACTGAAGGTCGGCCAGTCGGTGGATTCCAGCGAGGCTTCCAGCCCGACTTCCGACAATGCCTGCTTGATGTAATGCGCCATGCGCGTCCAGTAACCGCCGCCGTCCGGGATCATCATGATGCCGAAGCGATGGCGCACGCCGCCCTTGCCCGGCTTCAATCCCATCTCGTCCAGCAAGGCGCGGGCGCGGGCGGGATCGTAGTGGTACTTGGTCAGAGCCTTGTCATCATAATAAGGCAGGTCCGAGGGAATCGGGCTGTGCGCCACTTTTCCCAAGCCGAAATTGATCGCCTTCACCAGGAATTCGCGGTTGATGGCGTGCATGTAGGCGGCGCGGAAACGGCGGTCGCTGAACGGCCAGCGACGGTGATTCATTTCCATCACGCAAATCTCGCCGGTGCCGTTAAAGGCATCCGAACGCGCCACGACATTGGGATTGGCCACCATGCGCTTGTTGACCACCGTGTCGATATCGTCGGCCATGGCCAGATCCACCGCGCCGGATTCCATCGCCACCAGCCGCTGCTCCGGCGTCGGGCAGACGCGGTAATAGATGCCGTCCATGCCTGGCTGATCGGGGCGCCAGTATTTTTCATTGCGGGTCAGGTGGATGTACTGGCCGCGCGCCCAGCGGTTGAACTTGAAAGGCCCGGTGCCGACAGGCTTGAAGTTGTAGGGATTGGTGCGGAAGTTCGTGCCTTCATAGATGTGCGCCGGCATCATCGGGGCGCTGGACGCCATCAGCGACAGCAGGAAGGCGTTGAACGGCTCCTTCATCTCGAAGCGCACGGTGTAGCGGTCCACCGCCTTGATTTCCCGCACATGGCTGAAAGCGCCGCGGCTGCGCGGATTGAGCTGGGGCAGCATCACGCCGCAGCTGAAGGCGACGTCGCGGGCGGTGAAGGGAGCGCCGTCATGCCACGCCACATCGGGGCGCAGATGAAAGGTATAGCGCATCCCGTCCGGCGACATCTCATGGCCGCGCGCCAGGTTGGACTTCGGCTTGAACTGCCAGTCGAACAACAGGAGCGATTCGTTAATGTTGCCGCAGATCTCCTGCATGATCCGTGTGTTGAACAGCGGATAGTTCAGATGCGCCGGTTCATCGGTCATCATGGCGTTGATGGTTCGCATCCGCGCCGTCGTGCCCGGCTTCTGCGCCCAGGCCGGACGCGCCAGCATGCCCGCCGCCGCGGCGCCCAACATCGCGCGGCGGTCGAAATCCATTATGCCTCCAGGCGATCCAGCGGATAAACCGGACGCCGCAGCTTGGTGTAGGGCAGACGGGTAATGTCGGAAGTACAGGGCCCGCTGGTGCTGACGGTGAATTCGCCTGCCGCGATCCTGCCATAGGCGACCCGGTGACCCACCGCCGCCTTGACCCCGATCATGGTGAGGTCCTCGGGATTGACGCCCTGGCTGCGCCATTGCCCCAGGTCGAAGGGCGGCAACGCCTTGCTGGTGAGCAGGATGGTGAGGCCCTTGTGCCTGACCACCGCGCACGGTCCCATGCGGATGATCTTGCCCAGCGATCCCACCAGATGGGAATTCTTGTCTTCCAGCTCGAACACGCCGTCGCTTTTGGAAACCACTTCGACTTCCAGGGTCACGGGGCCGGGATCGAGCGGCGACGTACCACCAATCGGCAAGGTGATCTTGCCGCCGATGGGCACATCCTTTAGCGCCGCGACATTCTTCGCATTGGCCAGCGCCACGCCCGCGCCCTGCACATTGTATTTCAGCAGCGCCCGCAGCACATCGGTGCCGTCACCCGGCGCGCCGCCGCCGATATTGTCGGCCGGCTCCACCAGCAGGATCGGACCCTTGCCCGCCGGCTTGAATTCGCGCACCACCTTGTCGAGATCATGCTCGGGCGGAATGCCGCCTTCACGCATGTCCCAGGCGATCTGCGCCAGTTCGCGCAAGCCTTCCTGCGCCGCCGCCTCATCGCCTTCGGTGATGATGCTGAAGGCGACGCCGGCGTTGGGCACGTCGGAAAAGGCATAGCCGCCGACAATGTTCACCGCCAGCACGCCCGGAACATCCTTTTCCAGGCGGCGGGCCGCATCTTCCAGCGCCCGCATCGGGCCATCCTTGGTGCCGGTGCCGGTGGGTGGCCAGATGATGGGCGTCACCAGCACCAGATGCTTGGGACGCACGCCGGTCTTCAGGCAGCGCGCCAGAAGTTCAGTGCTCAGCACTGCACTGTCATAGGCGTCGGTGTGCGGGCATTCGCGGTAGAAGATCATGCAGTCCGACAGCGCACCCATGCGCGGCGTCAGGGTGGCGTGCAGGTCGCCCACGCAATAGATGGGCAGGTTCTCCGCGCCCGGGAGGCTGCGGATGCGCGCCATCAATTCGCCTTCCGGATCGTCGCAGCCGCTCGTCACCATCGCGCCATGCAGCGACAGATGGATGGCATCCAGCCCTTCTGACAGGGCCTTTTCCAGAATGGGCTTCACTTCGCCCCAGAATTTCTCGAACACCGCATGGTCCACCGTGCCCGAAGCGCCGCCGGTATAGATCACGCTGGGCACGACCTCCCAGCCCTCGCGGTTCGCGACGCTCAAAAATCCGTCGATCTGCGAGGCATCGCCCACGCGGGCCGTGATTTCCTTGCCGCGATGGACTTCGAAACCCTCCAGGCCGGTGGTTTCGCCCGAAAAGGAATGGGTTTCGTGGAAAATCCCGGCGATGAAGACCCGTGTCATGACAGCCTCTTTTTTCCAAAGCTTCCCGGTTTTTCAGCGCAACTGCAAGCATGGCACCTATGGCACCGCAGCATTGGCGCATGCGGCATTTCCGGCCTAGTAATGTGCCATCAAACGGATTCTCCGGTGCTGATCCTCAAACTCACCATCATCCCGCTGGCGGTCCTGGCGCTGGGCATCATGGAGCGCCTGCACGGCCCCCGGGTGGCGGGCTGGCTGTCCGGCTTCCCGGTGGTCGCCCTGCCCCTGCTGCTGTTCATCACCCTGGATCACGGCCCCGCCTTCGGCAGCGCCAGCGCGCTGGGCGCCTGGTACGGGCTGGTGGCCTGGCTGAGCTTTGCCATGGCCTATTCCTGGTGCTCGCGCGTGTTGAACTGGTTCTGGTGCTGCGCCATCGGCTTTGCCGTCTGGACGGTGATGGCGCTGGTGATGCTGTCGGCGCAGCAGGTCTCGCCCTGGACCATGCTGCTGCCCGTTCTCGCCTTTGTCGTCGCCCTGCTGGCTTATCCGCGTGGCGAAGCCTCCGACGAGCAGCGCGAGCATGTCTGGTGGGGACTGCCGGTGCGCATGATCGCCGGCGCGGTGCTGACGGTGGTCATCACCCAATTTTCCAATGCGCTGGGCTCGCGCTGGTCGGGCCTGTTCTCCACCTTCCCGATGATCGGCTCGGTGATCGCGGTGTCCAACCACATTCAATACGGCCCCCGCGCCGTGCAGGAAGCGGTG
>CANKIV010000150.1 GCA_947482125.1 Alphaproteobacteria bacterium | reverse complement strand
CCATGTCCTTCTGGGTCATGGGATCATCGAAGCGGCGGCCGATCAGGCGCTTGATGGCGAAGAAGGTGTGTTCGGGATTGGTCACGGCCTGGCGCTTGGCCGGCTGGCCGATCAGGCGCTCGCCATCGGGGGCGAAGGCGACGATGGACGGGGTGGTGCGGGCGCCTTCCGCATTTTCGATGACCTTGGGGGCCGAGCCCTCCATGACCGCAACGCAGGAATTGGTGGTGCCAAGGTCGATGCCGATTACTTTAGCCATTGGAAGTTCCTCTGATTGGGCATGGTGTCCTGACCCCTAAGGCGTCCTCCGGTCCATCCCATTGAATTCTTTGACAAAATCAACGCTGCGCGAATGCCCATGCTGACCTATGGGGGTATATAGGGAGGCGTTCCCCGCTTGCCAAGCCTTTGGCCCGATTCAGGGATTCAGCTCCCAGAATCGCCAATTCAGCAGGGTCGCGAAGCTGGTCCAGGCCAAATAGGGCAGCAGCAGCAATCCGGCGACACGGTCACGGCGCCAGAACAAGAGCAGTGTGCAGAGGATCGCCAGATCCAGCACGATGACCTCCACAAGGGCGGCGCCGATCCGGTGCAGGGAAAAGAAGATCGCGCTCCAGGCGAAATTCAGCGCCAGCTGCACGCCCCAGGCCAGTATCTCGACGGATTTCAGCCCGGTGATCCGCCAAACCCGCCAGGCCGCCACCGCCATCAGGACATAGAGCGTGGTCCAGACGGGCGCGAACACCCAGTTGGGCGGCGCGATGGAAGGATGATTGAGCTGGGCGTACCAGGTGGGGATGTTGGGCTGGGTGAAAAGGCTGCCCAGGGTGCCGACCGCCACTGTCGCCAGTATGAAGATCAGCAGGGGGCGGCGGCTTGTCCGGTCCGGGATCATGGGCTCTCCACACAATTGCCTAACAGTGAAGCCAGCTTAAAGCCGGCGGTGATTTGACGCCAGCCAAGAACAAAAGGGGCGGCACAGGGTGGAACGCATCAAGGAGCTGGCGCGTGCCATTGCTTTCACGCTGACCGGCTATCGTCCCCAACACGTCTCGCCCGAAACCTGGGACCGCGAATATCGCGAAGGCCAGTGGGACTATCTCAGGCGCATGGACAGCCTGGCAGGGCTGGTGTCGATCCTGGGCTATTGCCAGTTCCTGAATCCCGCTTCCATCCTGGATGCGGGTTGCGGCGAAGGCTTGCTGGCGGAAAAACTCAAGCTGCTGCCCTACACATCCTATCTGGGCATCGATGTCTCGCGCGAGGCGATTGCCAGCGCCACCGCGCGTCTGGGCGATGACCGCAGCCTTTTCGCCGTCGCGGATGCCTGGGATTTCGAAACGGATCATCGTTTCGATGTCATCGTCTTCAACCAGAGTCTGTATTACCTGGCCGATCCCGCCGCCCTGCTCGCCAAGTATCAGGCGATGCTGGCGCCGAACGGACGGCTCATCGTTTCGATGGTGGACAATGCCCGCACCCGTGCGGTCTGGCGGCTGACAGATCCCCATCTGCGCGTGGAAGACGCCATGACCACCATTCAGGGCAAGGGCCGGGTGACGACCAAGGTTTTTCTGCCGAACTAGGCGCGGCCTGCGTGATCGGCCAGCACCTGGGCGATGGAGGCCGAGAGCTTCTTGGCAAAGGGAATGTGCAGGAATTCGTTGGGGCCATGGGCGTTGGAATGCGGCCCCAGCAAGCCCGTCACCACGAACTGCGTGCCGGGAAATTTCTCGCCCAGCATGGCCATGAAGGGAATCGAGCCGCCTTCGCCCTGATAGGCCACCGGCTTGCCGAACGCGGCATGGCTGGCCTTGTTCAGCGATGCTTCCAGCCAGGGCGCAAGCGTGGGCGCGTTCCAGCCATTCTCGCCGCGCGGTGCGTGGAACGTCACGTCCGCGTCATGGGGTGGGTCGTGTTCCAGGACCGCCTTGACCGCCGCGCGGGCTTTTTCCGCATTGCCGGTGGGCGGCACGCGCAAGGACAGCTTGGCGACGCTGTAGGGCAACAGCACGTTGCCGCCATTTTCCGGCAGCGGATATCCTTCCATGCCGGTGATCGCCAGTTGCGGCCGCCAGGTCTTTTGCAGGATCAGCTCCGCGCCATCGCTTGTATTTAATTGCGCCGCAGGGTCGCGGCGCGGGGCCATGGGTTTTGTCGTTCCGGCGAAGGGCAGCTCTGACCAGACCTCATCGCCCAGAATTTCCGCCGCCTGTTTGGCCTGGCTCTGGCGGTCCTGCGGAATATCCACAAACAGTTCGGGCAGGGTGATGCGGCCTGTTTCCTGATCCTCAATGCGCGACAGCAGGCTGCGCAGGATGCGGAATGAGGAGGGCACGATGCCGCTGGCAGCGCCCGAATGCACGCCCTCGGTCAGCACGCGCACCGTGAGATTGCCGATCACCATGCCGCGCAGCGAGGTGGTCAACCACAATTGATCGTAGTTGCCGCAGCCCGAATCCAGGCAGACGACCAGATCAGGCGTGCCGATCCGCTGGGACAAGTGATCGATGTAGAAGGGCAGGTCAGGCGAGCCGGATTCTTCCGACGCCTCGATGATGATGACGGCGCGGCCATGGGCGATGCCTTGCTCCTTCAGCGCCAGCAACGCCGCCAGTGAAGCGAACATGGCATAGCCGTCATCGGCGCCGCCGCGGCCGTACAGCTTGTCGTCTTTCCGCACCGGCACCCAGGGTCCGGTACCTTCGGCCCAGCCCTGCATTTCGGGCTGCTTGTCGAGATGGCCGTACATCAAAATGGTACCCGGCGCGGTGCCCGGAACCTCGATGAAAATCAGCGGTGTGCGCCCTTTCAGCCGCACCACCTCCAGCTTGCTGCCGGGAAGCTGCGCCAGCTTTCCCTTCGCCCAGTCGGCGAACATGGTCACTGCCTGTTCCATATGGCCGTGCTTTTCCCAGTCCGCGTCGAAGGCGGGGCTCTTGTTGGGAATGCGGATGTAATCGGTCAGGACCGGGATGACCTCGTCATCCCAGATACGGTCCATGAAAACAGAAACTTTGGCGAAATCCATTACCGGTTGATGTCATAGGCCGCGATGACGGCGGCATTGTAGATTTCGCTCATCTTGGCGCCAAGGGGGGCGATCTGTACCGATTTGTCCAGCCCCACCAGCATCGGGCCCATCACGCTGGCCCCGCCCATCTGCTGCAGCAGCTTGGTGGAAATGGACGCACTGTGAATCGCGGGCATGATCAGCACATTGGCGGTGTCGGTGATGCGGGCAAAGGGATACAGCGCCAGCTTGTCCTTGTCCAAAGCCACGTCGATCGCCATTTCGCCGTCATACTCGAAATCCACGCCGCGATTTTCCAGGATCTGCACCGCTTCGATAATGCGCTCGCTGCGTTCGCTGCGGGGAAAGCCGAAGGTGGACGAGGCCAGCAAGGCGACGCGCGGCGTCAGGCCGAAACGGGTGGCCACGGCGGCACCCTGAACCGCGATGTCGGCGAGCTGGTCGGCGGTGGGCATTTCCGTCACCGAGGTATCGGCGATCAGCACCACGCGCCCCTTGGCGAAGATCGCCTGCATGCCCATGGGGCGCTGGCCGGCGGGCGGGTCCAGCACGGTGCGCACATCGGCCAGCGCCGTGGCGTAATTGCGCGTCACGCCCGTCACCATGGCGTCGGCATCGCCCGCCTTGAGCATGGAGGCGGCATAGACGTTGCGGTCGTTGGTCACCATGCGCACGGCGTCGCGATGCAGCCCGCCCCGGCGCTGGATGCGCTTGTAGAGCGCGTCTATATAGGGCGCGGCTTCTTCCGCGGAATGCGGCACCTTGATCTCCAGCAGATCATCGGCCAGGCCAGCGCGCTTCAGGCCCTGCTTCACGATCTCGGTTCGGCCGACCAGGATCGCCTTGCCCATGCCGGAATTCTGGAAGGCGGCGGCGGCGCGGATCACCGAATCCTCCTCGCCTTCCGCGAACACCACCCGCTTGGGCTTGGCGCGCACGGCATTGGTGACCATCTGGAACAGGCCCGCCGACGGGTCCAGGCGCGCCGACAATTCATACTGATAGGCGTTGAGGTCGGGAATCTGGCGCTTGGCGACGCCCGATTTCATCGCCGCTTCCGCCACCGCCGCCGACACGCGGGAGATGAGGCGCGGATCGAAGGGCGACGGAATGATATATTCGGGGCCATAGACCGGGCGCGCGCCGCGATAGGCGACCGCGACTTCGTCGGGCACGTCCTCGCGCGCCAGCGCCGCGATGGCTTCGGCGGCGGCGATCTTCATTTCCTCATTGATGGTGGTGGCGCGCACATCCAGGGCGCCGCGGAAAATATACGGGAAGCCCAGCACATTGTTGACCTGGTTGGGATAGTCGCTGCGTCCGGTGGCGACGATGACATCGCCGCGCACCGCCTTGGCATCCTCCGGGGTGATTTCCGGATCGGGGTTGGCCATGGCGAAGATGATCGGCGAAGCCGCCATGGAGCGCACCATGTCCGGCGTCAGCGCGCCCTTGGCCGACAGGCCCAGGAACACATCGCAGCCCACCATGGCGTCGGTGAGAGTGCGGGCCTTGGTGTCCACCGCATGGGCCGACTTCCACTGGTTCATGCCTTCGGTGCGGCCGCGATAGACCACGCCCTTGGTATCGCACAGGACAATGTTCTCGCCCCTCACGCCCATGGACTTGAGAAGCTCCAGGCAGGCGATGCCCGCCGCCCCGGCGCCGTTCACCACCACCTTGATGTCGGCCAGCTTGCGGTTGGTGAGATGGGCGGCATTGATCACGCCCGCGGCGCTGATGATGGCGGTGCCATGCTGGTCGTCATGGAACACCGGAATGTCCATCAGCTCGCGCAAGCGCTCCTCGATGATGAAACAGTCGGGCGCCTTGATGTCTTCCAGGTTGATGCCGCCGAAGCTGGGGCCCAGATAGCGCACCGCATTGATGAACTCCTCGACATTCTTGGTGTCCACTTCCAGGTCGATGGAGTTGACGTCGGCAAAGCGCTTGAACAGCACCGCCTTGCCTTCCATCACCGGCTTGGAGGCCAGCGCCCCCAGATCGCCGAGCCCCAGGATGGCGGTGCCGTTGGAGATCACCGCCACCAGATTGCCGCGCGTGGTATATTCCCAGGCCAGTTCGGGATTTTCGGCGATGCGCAGCACCGGCACCGCCACGCCCGGCGAATAGGCCAGGGAAAGGTCGCGCTGGGTCGCCATCGGCTTGGTGGGATTGATTTCCAGCTTGCCGGGCTTGACGCCGGTGTGAAAGGCAAGGGCTTCGTCGTCGGTGAAAGTCGGGCGTGCCATCTGTTCCCTGCCTGTAGTTTATGGTTCTGGAAGGATTTTCCACAGAATAACAACTCGCCCGCGCTTTGCACCAAGCTTCGGTGACGCGCCCGCTGCCATGGTCTGCTAGCATTGCCGCATGAGCGAGATGGACCTCGGTATACAGTCTGCGGAGCCGCTGGATGTGGGTGATGCCACCCCCATGATGGCGCAATATCTCGCGCTGAAAGCGGCGCATACGGATTATCTGCTGTTTTACCGGATGGGGGACTTCTACGAGCTCTTCTTCGCGGACGCAGCAAAAGCCGCCGAAGCACTGGACATCGCGCTGACCAAGCGCGGCAAGCATCAGGGCGAAGACATCCCCATGTGCGGCGTGCCGGTGCATGCCGCCGAGTCCTATCTGGAAAAACTGATCCGCAAGGGTCACCGGGTGGCGGTGTGCGAGCAGGTCGAAGACCCTGCCGAGGCCAAGAAGCGCGGCGCCAAGTCGGTGGTCAAGCGCGAGGTGGTGCGGCTGGTGACGCCGGGCACCCTGACCGAGGATGCGCTGCTGGAAGCGCGCGCCTCGAACCTTTTGGCGGCGCTGGGGCGCAGCGGCGCGGATTTCGCGCTGGCCAGCGCCGACATGTCAACCGGCGAATTTTCTGTCGCTGCCGTGGGCGCAAACGAGATCGCCACCGAACTGGCGCGATTGAGCCCACGCGAACTTTTGATTCCCGACGCCATTCTGGCGCAGGAAGAATTCGCGGCGCTGTTCAAGGGCCTGGGCACCGCATTGTCGCCGCTGCCGGGGTCCCGGGTTGATTCCGCCAATGGCGAGCGCGCGCTGAAGGCGCATAACAACATGCTGTCGCTGGACGGGCTGGGCGCATTCAGCCGCGCCGAACTGTCGGCGGCCGGTGCGCTGATCGCCTATCTGGAACTGACGCAGAAGGGGCGCAAGGTTGCCCTGCAGCGTATCGCGCGGGTG
>CANKIV010000149.1 GCA_947482125.1 Alphaproteobacteria bacterium | reverse complement strand
GCCGCGAGGCCGGACCGGCCAAAGAAAAAGGGCGGCCTCACGACCGCCCTTGTCCGATTCTCTGCCTGTTTCCCTTACGAGAAGGAATAGGCCGTCTTGATCTGGGTGAAGAAGTCCACCGCCGCAAAGCCCTGTTCGCGGGCGCCGTAGGACGAACCGCGCGAACCGCCGAACGGCACGTGATAATCCACGCCCGCGGTCGGCAGGTTGATCATCACCATGCCCGCCTTGACGTTGCGCTGGAAGTGACGCGCATGCTTCAGGCTGGTGGTTACGATGCCGGCGGAAAGGCCGAAATTGCCGGCGTTGGACAGCGCCAGGCCTTCTTCATAGTCCTTGATCTTCACCACCGAGATCACCGGACCGAACACTTCCTCGTTGTTGATGCGGTCGCCAGGCTTGGTGTCCACGATCAGGGTCGGGCTCATGAAATGGCCCAGATTGGCGAGGGCGTGAGGCGTGGAGCCACCGGCCAGAAGACGGCCACCTTCCTTCACCGCGATATCGACATAATCCAGATTGCCCTTGAGCTGGACGTCAGTGACGGCCGGGCCCATCTGGGTGGTGGGGTCGAGGGCATCGCCCACCTTCAGCGCCTTGGCGCGTTCAGCGACGGCCGCAATGAACTTGTCATAGATACCGGCCTGGACGAACACGCGCGACGAGGCGGTGCAGCGCTGGCCGGTGGCGAAATAGCCGCCGTCCACCGCGATCTGTACGGCGCGGTCGAATTCCGCATCATCCAGAACAACAAGCGGATTCTTGCCACCCATTTCCATCTGCACGCGGGCCTGGCGCGAAACCGCGGCCAGCGCGACCTTGGAGCCGACACCCTGCGAGCCGGTGAAGGATATGCCATTGACGTCCGGATGCTTGGACAGCGCGTCGCCGACAATGCCACGGCCCAGGATCATGTTGACCACGCCGGCCGGTGCGCCCGCTTCATGCAGGACGGAAATCAGCGCATGGGCGGTGGCGGGGGTGGGATTGGCGGGCTTGAGCACGACGGTGTTGCCGAAGGCCAGGGCGGGAGCGATCTTCCAGGCCGGAATGGCGATGGGGAAATTCCACGGCGTGATCATGCCATAGACGCCGACCGCTTCGCGGTAGGTCTGGATTTCCACGCCGGGGCGCACCGATTCCAGGTTCTGGCCGTGGCGGCGCAGGGCTTCGCCGGCGAAATACTTGAAGATGCGGCCGGCGCGGACGGTCTCGCCGATGGCTTCGGGAAGGGTCTTGCCTTCCTCGCGCGCCAACAGCTTGCCGATGGCCTCCTTGCGCTCGATGATCAGGCTGCCGGCCTTGTCCAGGATGTCGGCGCGCACTTCCGGGGTGGCGGCGGCCCAGCCCGGAAAGGCGGTGCGGGCGGCTTCGACGGCCTTGTTGACGTCTTCCGGGCTGCCGTCCGGGAATTTGGCGATCACTTCCTTGGTGTTGGAGGGATTGATGCTCTCGAGCGCACCGGGAGCAGCGACCTGCTTGCCGCCAATAAAATGGGTCAGGGTCTCGGTCATCAAAAATCTCCTGGAAGGGGGAAAATTAGGCTGGTGGGTATTTAAGGGGTCAGGCGGCCTAATCCAACCCCGAAACCGCATCCCGGTGGTGCTTTAGGGGTATGGCTGCGGGAACGACCGCGAACCCGCGGCAAAGCCGTGGGCCTCGCGGCGCGACCAAAAATAAAAGGCCCGTCAGGCCTTCAAAAGCCCGCGTTTCAGAAGGTTTTTCATCAGGTCGGCGATGCCGAAATTCCACGGCGGCGCCTCTTTGCAGGTGGTGACCCGGTTTTCCAGCACGCCCAGCCTGGGGGTGGAAACCCGCACCACATCGCCTTCCTTGTGGGTGAAGCCGAAACCGGGCGTGTCGCGGTCCTGGGTCGGCGCGAACAGGGTGCCGCAATAGAGCACGAAGCCGTCGGGATACTGGTGCTCGCTGATGGTCTGCTTCACCAGCTCCAGCGGATCGCGGCTGATTTCCGCCATCGTGCTTTTGCCTTCCAGCCGGTAATTGTCGGTGCCGACGATTTCCAGTTCGACCACGGCATTGCGCACATGGTCGATGGTGAACTTGTCGTCGAACATGCGGATGAAGGGACCCAGCGCCGACGCCGCATTGTTGTCCTTGGCCTTGCCCAGGAGAAGCGCGCTGCGCCCTTCATAGTCGCGCAGGTTCACGTCATTGCCGAGCGTGGCGCCCACCGCCTTGCCGGCGCGGTCCACCACGATCACCACTTCGGGTTCGGGATTGTTCCAGGTGGACTGGGTGCGGATGCCGACATAATCGCCCCAGCCGACCGAGGACATGGGCGGCGCCTTGGTGAAGACTTCGGCATCAGGCCCGATCGCCACTTCCAGATATTGCGACCACAATTTATCGGCGATCAGCGCCTCTTTCAGCTTCTGCGCTTCGGGCGAGCCCGGGACCACCTTGCGGATATCGGTGCCGATCTTGGCCGCCAGTTCCTCGCGGATTGCCTGGGCGCGGCCCGGCACGCCCTGGGCGCGTTCCTCGATCACCCGCTCCATCGCCGACACCGCGAAGGTGACGCCGCAAGCCTTGACGCATTGCAGGTCCACCGGCGCCAGCAATTTCACTTTGCCTTTGGTGTCGCTCCAGGCGGTGGCGAGGCCCAGGTCATTGATGTCGCCCAGGTCTTTTCCGGACGGCACAGTGCCGTTCCATTTTTCCAGCAGCTGCGCCGTGGTCGGGGCGGTGCTTGAGACGTCGAACACCCGTCCTTCCTTGACCACCACCGGGGTCGGGCCTTCGCCCAGATCCAGGCGGCCGACCAGCACGGCATCGCGCCAGTCGTCGGGAAGCGGAAAGGACTTGGTGTTCGTCATGACGGTCTAAAGCTCGATCTTCAGGGTGTTGCGGATGTAATTGGCGGTGATGCGCGCGCTTTCCTTGGGCGGACGCCAGGGCGAGGTGTCCAGCTCGACATTGAGATGACCGCGCCAGTTGATGGATTTCAGATAGGCGATGATGGCAGGAAAATCCACTCCGCCCTCGCCCATGGGATAGAAATAGGGATCGTTCATCATGTCGCGCTTGGGGGTAGGGACATTCTTGGTGCCGCCGCGGTCGGCTTTGGCGGTGTCCTTGAAATGATATTCCAGCACCCGGTGCCCCAGCTTCTTGCCCAGCGCCACCGGGTCCATCCCCGCCATGGTGATATGGCCGGTGTCCAGGATCAGGCCGACATTCTCGGGCCGGGTATTTTCCATGATGTACATGGTCTCGTGCTCGTTCTGGATCTGGCTGCCCAGATGCGGATGCACGCCGAAGGTCATGCCAAGTTCTTCGCGGATTCGTTTGCCCAGAAGATCGAGGGTGATGGCGATTTCCTTCAGGTCGGCATCCGGCGTGCCGCCTGGCTGCTTGCGCGCGCCGGTATTGGTCTTCTGGTGATCGCAGCCGAAGCGGCGCGCGAAACGCGTCATGTTGAAGTGATTGTCCACCACATCCTTGCGCTGGCGCGGATCGTGGAAATCGGTGCTGCCGCCCGCCGCCCCGCCGGTGATGGCGGTGAACTGGGCCCCGATCTCATACATGCGGTGCTGCAAAGCTTCCCAGCGGTCGGGATAATAGACCTCGCGCCTGACCTTGGCGCCGGTGGGATATTTCCAGCTGTAGCCATTCGGCCAGGCCTTCATCGCCTGGGTGTCGCGCGGCGCCGGCTCATAGCCGTCCTTGGTGGCGCAGAAGGAAGAGCCGAAGATCTCGAAATAGCGGAAGCCCACGTCGCGCCCCTCGGTGATGCCGACAAAGGGGCTGCCTTCCCAGCCGCCGCGGGTGTTGGTGGTATAGCCGATGCGGAATTGCTGCTGCTGGCGCAGCTTGGGCTGCACCTCCATCCGGGGGACGCCGTTATAGGCCGGCCCCGTGACCTGCGCCGCCGCCGATTTCGCCGCCAGCAAACCGCCCGCCGCCACCGAAAGGCCAAAGAATTTCCTGCGATCCATAACCTTCTCCATTCCCCGGAACGCCGCGCTCTGACGGCGCGGCCGCCCGCACTTTAGACAAGGCGGACCGCCACAAGCCAGTGTTGGCGGGCCATCGCGGCATTTTGCCAACTATTGCACTGCAACATTTCCTTTTGGAACGTCGCTGCTATAACCGGCGCCGCTTAACAAAGGGACCAGGGCATGACCGTTTATTCCGGACGCTTTAACGGCCGCACCGCCATCGTCACCGGCGGCGCATCAGGGCTGGGGCTGGAAGCCGCCAAGCGCATCACCGCCGAAGGCGGCAAGGTCTGCCTGTGGGACATGAACCCCGAGGCGCTGGCCAAGGCCAAGACGGAAACCGGCGCCGTTCACACCGTGGCGCTGGACGTCAGCGATGCCGCGGCGGTGGAAGCCGCCGCCGCCGAGAGCAAAAAGGCGCTGGGCAAGGTCGATATTCTGGTCAACAGCGCCGGCATCACCGGCGCCACCCAGCCGGTGATCGGCTATCCGATCGACAGCTGGCTGAAGGTGATGAATGTCAACGTCAACGGCCTGTTCTATTGCTGCCGCGCCGTTGCGCCGATGATGGTGGAAGCCGGCTATGGCCGTATCGTCAACATCTCGTCGGTGGCGGGCAAGGAAGGCAATCCCAACGCCAGTTCCTATTCCGCCTCCAAGGCGGCGGTGCTGGGCTTCACCAAGTCGCTGGGCAAGGAGCTGGCGACCAAGGGTGTGACCGTCAACGCCGTTACCCCGGCGACCTTTGAAAGCCCTATTCTGGATAACGTGCCCCAGAGCCACATCGATTACATGCGATCCAAGATCCCGATGGAGCGTTTCGGCACGGCGGCCGAGAATGCCGCCGCGGTGTGCTTCCTGGCGAGCGAGGAATGCTCGTTCACCACCGCCGCGACCCTGGATACTTCGGGCGGGCGTACGACTTACTGACGCCCGCCGCTATATTGGCGCAGCTACCCTTCGGTCGCTGCGCTGGGCGGCCACACGACCTACCAAGCGCAAAAATGCCAAAGGCGGCGGCCATGAGCCGCCGCCTTGGCGAAACTGCGAGACTGGCTTCTTACGGAGCCGCCGTCGTGCTGGTGACGTTGGAAAGGCCCTGGGTCTGCTGGGTCAGCTTGCCGCTGCCGCTATTGTTGACCGCAACGAGCGTCACGGCCGCAACGGCGATGCCGCCGAATATCAGAATCTCTTTGGTGCCCATCTGCGCCTGACGCACGCCGGCCGGCTTACCCGGCGACAGGGTTGTTTCCGCCCACGACGCGGACGAAGCGAGCATGCTGATAGCGATAGCGGCGGTGAAAAGTTTGCGCATGGGGCCCCTGAGTCACTGTTCTAATAATGTTGCGCAAACCTTCGCGCACGGAACTCCCCGGAATCAAGGAAAAAAATTGACCCAATGTCAGAGGGCCGGGGCAAAGTGGCTGAGTTATCTCATAGAATCCGAGCGAATACCGCGCACCAGGGTGCGGAAGCCAACTTAATGTTGCTTCTAATGTTACTTCAAAATCGGGCTGATTTGCGCCCCGCAACCGGCCCCGCGCCATAGCGCCAACCCCTGCGGTCCGGACTGGCCAGAAAAGGCAACGGGCCCGAAAGGGCCCGCGCGACTTTACCCGGCTGAAAGACAATTGGAGCGGGCGAACGGATTCGAACCGTCGACCCTAACCTTGGCAAGTGACGGTGCTATATCCAAAGCGATATTCTATGGGGTTAAATGCACTCTTTATAAATCCGTTTACGATCCGTTTATTTTAGCTTCCATCTAAGTATCTGATTTCATTGGGGTATTGCCTAGATCTAGATGATTGTTTTTGTTGGGTTCTGTCACATTTAGGACGGTTTTTCTTATAAGAAATTCCACCCAACCCAAGCCGCCCAGGGTGTACCCTCCCCCCATCACATCAACCGAGGAAATTGGCTTCATATGCCCCGTACTATCTCACTGAAAACCATCCAGGCTCGTATCGCTGAACTTCAGAAGAAGGCTGTAGCCCTTGAGACCAAGGTGAAGCCTGGTGTCGACAAAGCCGTCGCCCTGATCAAGAAGCACAAGCTGACCCTTGCTGATCTCAAGCACGCCTTCTCAGGCAAGGCTGGTCGTCCCGCCAAGGGCGCCAAGAAGTCCAAGCGGGTCAGCAAGCTCAAGGGTAAGAAAGCCCCCGTAAAGTTTAAGGACAGTGATGGGAACAAGTGGACAGGTCGTGGACGTGCCCCACTGTGGATCGTGGCAGCTGAGAAGGCTGGTAAGAGCCGTTCGTCATTCGCTGTGAAGTAAGCGATCTAGCCTGTAG
>CANKIV010000148.1 GCA_947482125.1 Alphaproteobacteria bacterium | reverse complement strand
TGGTCCGACAAGTTCGCGTTGGACAGCCTGGAGCGCAAGGTCAGTTATATTTTCAAGACCCCGCCCAACCGCGACTATCCGCCGATCCTGAACGCCCATGAAATTCCCGAGCCCTTTGCGCCGTTCGAAATCGCCGGGCCCGGCGGGGCGCTGCCGGTGCTGGCGATCGGGCAGGGCCATGGCCGCATCCGCAGCCTGGGATTCCGCTTTGGCAATATCGCCTATTCGCCGGATGTCGATGCGCTGGACGAGACTGCCTTTGCTGCGTTGGAGGACCTGGACTGCTGGATCGTCGACGCCCTGCGCCACACGCCCCATCCCAGCCATGCCCATCTGGAACGCACCCTGGAATGGATCATGCGGGTGAAGCCGAAACGCGCCATCCTGACCAACATGCATATCGACATGGATTACGCGACGCTGGCGCGCGAACTGCCGCCGGGCGTCGAACCCGGCTATGACGGCATGACCGTCACATAGGCGTTCGGCTCGGCCGCCCGGAGAGTGTTTCCGGGCGGCCGGCCTGACGAACCTGCATTTCGAGTAGTTGCGAAGGACGTCCTTGGGGGAAAGCCTTCGCAGCAACAGTAGGCACCAAAGTTCAGTGATCGGCCAGACAGGAAAGTTTCGGTCAGACCCAACTTTTTCTCACAGGAATGGCCTGGCGAACCCGGATTGATGGGAAATCCGTTTACTGCCGCGCGTTCGCGTCTTCGGCATAGTTGTGCAGCATGGTGGGGCTGCGGTTGAAGGCCAGCCGCGTGTCCATCTGGCCATTGGCCCAGCTGGCGCGATGGAAGCGGCCGGGCAGGGCCAGCACCACATCGCCGGTGTTGGCGGTGAACAGGCCCTTGCCTTCCATCCGATAGTCAATCCTGCCTTCCAGCACGAACCAGAATTCTTCATTGCCGATATGGAAATGGCCCTTGTTGGTATCGGGCGGCGTCGGCACGCCCTGGCCGCGAATTATCGCCGCCTGATTGTCGTGATCGCCCACGAACAAGCCGCCGCGCGGGCCGCCGGTGGGATATTTCTCCACATAGTCCTTGAAGAAATCCAGATAGGGCTTGTTCTTGTCGGTATAGCTGTCCATGCCGCCCGCCACCAAGGTCGGGGGATAGCTGACCTTCACATAGTGATGTCCATCCCTGGGCGGTGGCGCGCCGCCTTCCTCGCGCGTGGCGGGATAGGACGCAATGGCACCGCCGCGCGTCACTTCAAAGCGAAGCGAGGGTTCACTTCCCACCGTCTCCATGCTGTAGGGCACGCGGAACGGTACCTGCACCAGGAAACCCTTGGTGGCGACGAACGGCGCCTGGCCATGAATGGTGAAGCGGATCTGCCCGCCCCACACCACCCAGACGGTTCGGTCGTCGCTGTGAAACTGGGTGCGGGTCTTTTCGCCCGGCGCCATCTGGATCCACTTCGCGCTGTAACGCTCGGTCTCGATAACGTCTTGGCTCCAGCTCGCCTGGCTCTTGTGCCTGGCCAGGACCTCGGAGAGCCGCGTCACTGGCTTGTTGACGCCGGTATAGTCCGGCAGCGCCTTGGGCTTGGGCGCCCAGTCAATCGTGACCTTGCGATCCTGCGCCAAAGCAGGCAGCCCCAGCAGGGCGAGGGCACAGGCGATTTTCAGCACTTTCATCCATCGCCTCCTATTGCTTGCCGCCGGCGTCTTCGCCGAAGGCGTGGAACAGGTTGGGACTGATATTGAAGGAGAGGCGGGTATCGGTCTGTCCTTGCGCCCAGCTGGCGCGGTGGAAGCGCCCCGGCGGCACCAAGACCACATCGCCCATGTCAGCGGTCAGCAAGCCAACATCCTCGATCAGGTAATCGCACTTGCCTTCCAGGATGAACCAGAACTCGTCATGGCCGACATGGAAATGGCCGCGGTTGCTGGCGGGCGGCGTAGGCACGCCCTTGCCGCGGATGATGTTGACCAGATTGGCTTCGTCCGACACCACGCGGCTTTGCGCCGGACCTTTCACGGGATCGGCGGCCACCACCTCCTTGAAGAAATCCACATAGGGCCGGTTGATGGCATCATAGGGATCTGGGCGGGTGACGGTGCTGACCCTGGTATAGCGATTGCCGGCCGGGTCGGCGGGCCTGGGATTGCCTTCCGCGATGACGGGCGGGATTCCGGTATGGGTCACTTCAAAGCGTAGCGACGGTTCGCTGCCGATGGTTTCCATACTGTAGCGCACCTGCTGCGGCACCTGCACCAGGAAGCCTCTGGTCGCCACGAAAGGCTGCTGGCCCTCGATGGTGAAGCGAATCTGGCCGCCCCACACCACCCACACTACACGGTCGTCGGCATAGTACTGGGTGACACTTTTGTCGCCGGGCGCCGCCTGAATCCATTTGGCGTCATAGCGCTTGGTCAGGATGACCTGCTGGCTCCACCGCGCCTGGCCCTTGTGCCGGGCCAGTATGGCGGGCAGGCGGGTGACAGGCTGGTTCTGGCCATAGGGCGGCAACTTGTCCGGCTTGGGTGTCCAGGAATACCAGACATCGCCCGTGATGGGCTGCGCCAGCACAGGGCAACCGGCGATGGCGATGGCCGCCGCCGCAAGTAGGACCCGTGCTGACTTGCGCATGCTCAGGTTCCGTTACTGCCGGCCGTTCGCATCTTCGGCGAAGTTGTGAACCATGGTCGGGCTGCGATTGAAAGCCAGCCGGGTATCCATCTGGCCCGGCGCGAAGCTGGCGCGATGGAAACGTCCCGGCGTGACATAGACCAGGTCGCCGGCATTGGCGGTGATCAGGCCGACGCCTTCGATCAGGTAATCGATCTTGCCTTCGGGAACGAACCAGAATTCGTCGGTGCCGACATGGAAATGGCCCCTGTTGGTATCCGGCGGGGTGGGCACGCCCATGCCGCGGATGATGGCGAGCTGGTTTTCCTTGTCATTGACGAAATAGCGCGGCCATCCGGTGCCGCCGGTCGGATACTTCGCGATCACGTCCTTGAAGAAATCCAGATAGGGCTTGTTGACGTCGTCATAGGGGACGTTGCCGCCGGCGCGCAGGCCCGGCGGATAGCTCACCTTCTCATACTTCTGGTTTCCGACCGAGGCGGGAACCGGCTCGCCGTCATTGAAGACATAGCTGGGCAACGTGTCGTTGCGGCGGACTTCGAAGAACAGCGCCGGTTCGTTGCCTACCACTTCCAGGCTGTACTGCATGCGCAGCGGCGTCTGCACCAAAAAGCCCTTTGTGGCGATGAACGGCTCCTGGCCCTTGATATGGAAGCGGACCTGGCCGCCCCACACGATCCACACCGTGCGGTCGTCGGCATAGAAGATGGTGCGGGTCTTTTCGCCCGGCGCCATCTGTATCCATTGGGCGTGATAACGGTCTGTCTTGACCACATCCTCCTTCCAGGTCGCCTGGCCCTTGTGCTTGGCCAGCACGTCGGGCAGGCGCGTGATCGGCTTGTTGGGCGCCTTGTAGGCAATCATCTTCTTGGGCACCCAGGACATGTAGACCTTGCGGTCCTGCGCGGCCGCCGGAATGGCGAGCAGGGCAATCGCGACGGCCGCAAATTTCATGACGTTTTTCATATTTGCGGTCCTTTACTGCTCGCCGCCGGCATCGGGGCCGAAGGCGTGGAATGTGTAGGGATTGGCGTTGAAGGAAAGGCGGGTGTCGGTCTGTCCATCCGCCCAGCTGGCGCGATGCCAGCGGCCGG
This sequence comes from Alphaproteobacteria bacterium, assembly GCA_947482125.1. GTDB lineage: Bacteria > Pseudomonadota > Alphaproteobacteria > Micropepsales > Micropepsaceae > Rhizomicrobium. Next base: position 2,725 of record CANKIV010000148.1, on the reverse strand, counting down.
GCGGCACGAAGGCGATGTCGCCGGGATCGGCTTTGACCAGTCCGATATCCTGGATCAGATATTCGATCTTGCCTTCCAGGATGAACCAGAACTCGTCCCGGCCGACATGGAAATGACCCTTGTTGGTGTCCGGCGGCGTGGGAATGCCCTTGCCGCGGATGATGTTGGACATGTTGCCTTCATCCATCATCACCAGCGACGGGTTGGGGCCCTTCACCGGGTCCTTGGCCACCACATCCTTGAAGAAGTCGACATAGGGCTTGTTCACGCCTTCATACTTGTCGGGCTGGGTGGGGGTGGAGACTTTCACATACTCGATGCCGTCCGGCGTATTCGCCGGCTTGGCTTCGCCATTGTCGGCGGGGAAGTTGGGATGCTGGCCGGCGCGGGTCACTTCGTAGCGCAGTGACGGCTCGCTGCCCACCGTCTCCATGCTGTAGCGCACGCGCTGCGGCACCTGCACCAGGAAACCCCTGGAAGCCACAAACGGCTCCTGGCCCTCGATGTTGAAGCGGATCTGGCCCTGCCACACCACCCACATCACGCGGTCATCGCCATAATAGCGGGTCGAGACTTTCTCGCCCGGCGCCATGGAAACCCAGCGCGTGTCGAAACGGTCGGTCTTGATCACCTGATGGGTCCAGCTGGACTGACCCTTGTGCGCGGCCAGCACGTCCACCAGGTGTGTGATGGGCTTGTTCTTGCCATAGGGGGGCAGCTTCACCGGCTTGGGGGTATAGGCCAGCAGCGATTTGGGTGCGGCGGGCGGTTGCGCCAGCACAGGCAGCGCGAGAAATCCCAGCATACTTAAAGCCAATACAGTTTTCGCAGGAATTTTCATTCTGCATTTCCTCCTAGAATCCAATCACTGACGACCATTCGCGTCTTCCGCGAAGCTGTGTAGCATGCCGGGACGATTGTTGAACGACAGCCTAGTGTCCATCTGGCCGTCGGCCCACGCAGCACGGTGCCAGCGTCCGGGCGGTACAAATACCACATCTCCGGCTTCGCTGGTGACGAGGCCGATACCTTCGATAAGATATTCGACCTTGCCCTCCAGGATGAACCAGAATTCGTCGCTGCCAACGTGGAAGTGGCCTTTGTTGGTGGCGGGCGGTGTGGGGAAGCCCTGGCCACGAATGATATTGATGTAGAGATCGTCGTCCTGCGCCACCGAATGATCCTTGGGACCATGGGTGGGATCGGCCGCCACGACGTCCTTGAAGAAGTCGCGATAGGGCCGATTGGGAAGTTTGTAGGTGTCAGGCGGGCTGGGATAGGTGACCTTGATGTACTCCGTCCTGTTTTTGTCATCCAGAGCAGCCGGCTTGGGCTGATCGGCGGTATAAAGCGGCAGGCGATTGGTGTGGGTGACGCGGAAGAAGCGCGCCGGCCTGTTGCCGACCACATCCAGCTTGAAAGGCACGCGAAAAGGCACCTGAACCAGAAAGCCCTTGCTGGCCACAAACGGTGTCTCGCCATCAATGGTAAAGCGCACCTGACCGTCCCACACCACCCAGAAGGTACGATCATCACCATAGAACATCATGGGCGTGCTATCGCCAGAGGCCATTTGTACCCACTCGCCGTGGAAGCGCGTGGTCTTGACCACGTCATGGCTCCAACGCATCTCACCTTTGTGCGCGGCCATGACCTTATCGTAATTGGTGACCGGCTGGTGCGGCCCGTCATAGGGCGGCAGAATAGTGGGCTTCGGTGCCCATCCCATCCGCACCACCGGCTGCGCCATCGCCGAAACCGTCAGCGCAGCAGCAACGGCTACCGCGCAACCGAACGCCAAAAGCTTTGAAAAAGGCATGCCACTCTCCGCCATAAACAAGGGCAATGTTCTGTTTTTATTGCAGCCCCGCGCATCGCGATGCGCACTTGATAGCAAAGTCTCACTTTTGCCCTGGGGAGTAAATCGGTAGCGCGCAGGCAACTGTCGCAAACCTTCGCACCAGCAGCGCGGTTGCTGCGTTGCAACAGAGATGGGGCGCGCCGCGCATTACGCCGCACTTGACTTAATGTCACCCGCGCCCAAACGTCCGACCAAACGCTTCGTCAAAAACGCTTTGAGGAAACTGCCATGGAAAAATTGCAGCGCCGTCATTTCATCGTGGGCGCGACCGCCGCCGCCGCCAGCCTGTCGTCCGGCCTGACCGCCGCACCGGCCTGGGCGCAGAAGCTCAAGCACAAGTCGCTCGACCCGGTTAATCCGGATATGCTGTTCGGCACCACCGGCTCGATCTGGGGCGAAGCCGGCGTGGGCGCGACGCGGGTCTATTCGACCGAACAGGCGATCCGGATGTGCGCCAAGCTGGGGCTGCAGGGCATCGAACCCTATAACGGCGGCTGGGAAGAGTATCGCAACCGCCCGAAGGAACTGCTGAAGATCTGCATCGACAATAACGTCACCATGATCGACGCCTCCAATGGCGGCCCGGGCCAGTCCACCAACTTCATCGACAAGGACCGGATTCCCAAGACCATCTCGGACCATGTCGCCTTTGCGCGCGACTGGCTGCAGGTGTTCGGATGCGATCACTGGAAGATCAACATGGGGGCGCGTCCGAAAGGCGGGCCAAGCGATGACCAGCTCAAGCAACTGGCCGATACGCTCAACGAGCTCGGCCGCCGCACACTGGAATTCGGCATCCGCCTGGCGCCGCATCCGCATATCTGGGGCCCAATCGAGCGCGAAGCAGAAATTCGCCGGGTGATG
>CANKIV010000147.1 GCA_947482125.1 Alphaproteobacteria bacterium | reverse complement strand
GCGCCCAGGCAGGTGGCGTTGGAGACCATCACCGTCTCCATCGCTGCGGCGGAAGTGAGCCGCCCCGAACCTCCGCCGATGCCGAAGCTGGTGTCCTTGCCGCAGGTGGTCCAGCCCAACCTGCCGCAGATCGACACCGCCGCACCGCCATCGCCGACAGCAATCCGGGCCGCGCCTCCGCCTGCGCAAATGCCGGCGGATAGCAAGGGTTCGGAGGAGTCAGCCGTCACGGCGCCGCGCTTCGATGCGGACTATCTGAACAATCCCGCGCCGGTCTATCCCAACATGTCGCGCCGTCTGCGCGAGGTTGGCGTCGTGCAGCTGCGCGTGCGGGTCAATGCGGCCGGCGAGCCGCTGGACATCCAGTTGTTCAAGTCATCGGGTTACGCGCGGCTGGACGATTCCGCGCGGGCAGCGGTGCAGAAGTGGAAATTCCAGCCGGCCAGGCGCAATGGCCGCGCGGTCGAAGCCTGGGTGATCGTCCCGGTCGAATTCAGCCTGACCCGCAGCTGACGCTCCGCGCCGCGCCGACATCCACAAGTCCACCATGCGGCATTTTATGCGGATGATACTGATTATCATTGATTCTGAGAATGAGTTGCAATATTGGATACCCGTCTGGGCAGCCCCAAGCAGGGGCCTCGGCCAAGAGTTTGAGTTTCATGCGGTTTTGCCGCCCGAGAGAGGGGATTTCCATGCAGTCGATCACCAAGACCCGCCGCCTGAAGGTGCTGGGCGCCTCCAGCATGGCGCTGGCCGCCGCCATGATGGCGCCTGGCGCCGCCGCCCAGGACACGCAGCTGGGCACCGTCAGGGTGCAAAGCCAGGCGATCGACCCCAACCCCAATGCGACCCCCGGCGTGCCCTACAAGGCGCAAACCTCGGGTGACGAGCGCCGCCCCCGCCCGATCGCCGAAACGCCCGCCACCATCCAGGTGATCACCGGCGAAGCCATCAAGGACTCAGGCAAGACCGACCTGAAATCCATCCTGCTGCAGCAGCCCGGCATCACCACCGGCACCGGCGAGAATGGCAACATGTTCGGCGACCGCTACATCATCCGCGGCCAGGAAGCCAAGAGCGACACCTTTGTGGACGGCTTGCGCGATCCGGGCATGAACATCCGCGAGAGCTTCGCCATCGAGCAGCTGGAAATCACCAAGGGCCCGAACTCCAGCTTTGCCGGCCGCGGCAGCGCCGGCGGCGCCATCAACGCCATCACCAAGCGCGCCACCACTGACTACAACTTCATCAAGGGCGACGGCAGCTTCGGCACCGCCAATTTCTGGCGCACGACACTCGACGCCAACCAGGCGATCACCGATAATTTCGCGGTCCGCGCCAACCTGCTTTATAGCTATTCGCGCGTGCCCGACCGCGCGCCGTCCGACCGCTATCGCCTTGGCGCCGCGGTATCCGCAACCTGGCTGATAAATCCCGACGCCGAGCTGACGCTGGATTATTACGGCCTGCACGCCAAGGACGGCCCGGATACGGGTTCCTATCTGGTCGGCACGGGCGCCACCCGCCTGCCGAAATTTCCGCTGCCGCCGTCGGTGACGCAGAGCCAGGACTTTCTGCGCTCCGACCAGAATGTGGGTACGGCGCGCTTCAGCTACCGCTTCGATCCGCAGATCCGCTTCAGCAACATCCTGCGCGTCGGCCGCACCGAGAATGGTTATGTGCTGTCCTCGGCGGAACGCGATGCCACCACAACCACCCGAAATGCCGGCGGCGTCTATACCACCTCGGTGGTTGGTACCCACCAGGCCTGGCAGAATGTCGACTATTTCGCCGACCAGGCCAGCCTGTTCGCCGATGTCGATATCGGCGGCCTGAAGAACGAGTTTGTCGCCAGCTATGAATACAGCGACAACCATGTGCTGAACGGCAACTACAACAACACCAATACAGGCGCCTTCAACTGCATCACCAGCGGCACCGGCGGCGTGAACAACGCCTATTGCCCGACCGGCGCCAACAGCGTGCCGGTGGCCAATCTCGGCAATCTCCTGGGCCGGAGCATCATCCGGGGCAATCCCAAGGGCGAGTGGCGGGTGAAAACCCACGGCATCTCGCTGATGAACACTGTGAGCATCGCCGACAATCTCACCGCCTTTGCCGGAATTCGCGCCGACTTCTTCGACTACAGCCTGGACGTGATCAACGCCACGACGCTGGCGCGCACGCCCTATCGCTACAAGGGCGACCTGGTGAATTACCATGCCGGGCTGGTTTATCAGATCACGCCGGAGATCAACGTCTATGCCTCCTTTGGCACGGCGCAGGACATCAATGGCGGCGAGTCTGACGTGGGCAACAACAGCAGCTATGGCGGCCTGCAGCTCGACCCGCGCTGCGCCTGCGCTCCGCCGTCCAATCCCGAGACCTCCCAGAACTTCGAGCTCGGCACCAAGTGGAACCTGTTCGAAGGCCGTTTCCTGGCGACCGCCGCCCTGTTCCAGACCAACAAATATGACGTGAACGAAGCTTTGTCCGCCAGCGAAACGGAAGCATTCGGGACCGTCAACACCGGCCAGAACAGCGTCTCGGGCGTCGAGCTGGAAGTTATGGGCATGCCGATGGACGATCTCACCGTTCAGGGCGGCCTGACCTATGCCAGCGCCGAAGTGGAGAAGTCGATCACGGCCGCCAATATCGGCCACACGCTGGCCAACTTCGCCAATTTCTCAACCAGCCTGCAGGCCAAGTATCGCGTCTGGGATGAACTGAGCCTGGGCGTGATCGGTCAGTATGTCAGCAAGCGCTATGGCGGCCAGCCCGACACAGCAGCCCCGGTCACGGCCGGCTATTACGCCCAGCCGGCGCCGGCCTATGCGGTGGTGGACCTGTTCGCCACCTACAAGTTCAGTCCGAACCTGGGTGCGCGCCTGAATGTCGGCAACGTCTTCGACCGCGACTATTACCCGACGGTCTATCGCGGCGGCTTCTTCCTCTACAAGGGCGATGCCCGCAACGTCCGCATCACCCTGGACTACGATCTCTGACAGCCTCCCGGGCTGCACGGCAGACCGCGCCCTCACGGGCGCGGTCTGCGTCGTTGAGCGGCCGTTTTGGGAAGATTTTGACGGCGCCGGGCAAGGCAAGCGATACTGGCTTTTCTGGGAGCCCACATGACCGCCATCATCGAAAAGGTCCTGAGCAAGGACGAGGTCCGCGAATTTCGCGCCATGCTGGACAAAGCCACCTGGCCTGACGCGAAGGCCGTGGCGACTGCGGGCTCGCTGGCACGGCTTGTCAAGAACAACCAGCAGCTTGATGAGGCATCGCCACTGGCGGTTGATCTGGGCAATCGCATCCTGCGCAATCTCGGCAGGAACGACCAATTTACCGCTTACGCCCATCCGCAGCGCCTCTACCCGCCGCGCTTCAACCGCTATACCGATGGCGGCAGCTATGGCTTTCATTCGGACAGTGCGTTGCTGCATGTCGCCAATTCCAGCGTCGTGATACGCAGCGACATGTCGGCGACGCTGTTCCTCTCCGAGCCGGACGAATATGAAGGCGGCGAGCTGGAAATCGAGACCGCTTCCGAGGTGGAGGCTGTCAAGCTCGCGGCGGGAGACATGATTCTCTACCCTTCCGGCGCTCTGCACCGGGTTTTGCCGGTCACCCGGGGCGCGCGCGTCGCGTCTTTCTTCTGGGTGCAGAGCATGGTGCGTGATGCCGGAGAGCGGTCGCTGCTCTACGAACTTGACCAATGCGTGCAGCAAGCCACCATCGCCATGGGCGCAGGAAATCCAACCGTGCAACAGCTCGCGGCAATATATCATAATCTGCTGCGGCGCTGGGCCGACACCTGAGGAGGATCATGCCATGAAGTTCGCCGTCATCCGCAGCGCCCTGTTCCAGATTCATATGTGGGTTGGGCTGATCCTGGGTGTGTTGTTGGTGGCTGTCAGCCTGTCGGGCAGCATCCTGGTTTATGACGACAAGCTGACTGACATGATCGCGCCCCCGCCAAAGGCCGTGACGGCCGGGCCGCCCATGCCGCTGACCATCATCGGTAACTATGCGCGCCGCGTGGTTCAGGCAGAAGAGGGCGGCCAGATCCAGTTCGCGCCGCCGGCCAAACCCGGCGAGACGGTTGTGGTGCGCCTGAGCGGCAAGCATCGCAAGGTGCCCGCGTCACTGGAGAAGCCGGCCAACCTTCAGCTCCATGTCGACCCGGTGTCGGGCGTGACGCTGGACGTGCGCGCCGACGGCAGGCTTCCTGTCTTTCAATGGCTGCATCAGCTGCACGGCAGCCTGCAACTGGGCCGGGAATTCGGCCGCCCGCTGGTCGGCTGGCTGGGTGTCGGCATGGTGCTGCTGGGGCTCACCGGCATCGTGCTGTGGTGGCCCAAGCGGGGCCAGTGGAAATACGCTTTCCTGGTGCGCCGCTCCGCCACCGGCCTGCGCTTCCACCGCGAGCTGCACGCCGCGGCCGGCATCTGGATGTTCGTCGCCTTCATGGCGGTGAGCTTTTCGGGCGTGGTTATCAGCTTTCCTGCGACCATGCGCGCCATCGTTTCGGCTGATGCACCGGCGCCTGCGCCCGTGATCGAACTGGTGCCGGGCGCCAGGATCCTCGGTCCCGACCATGTCGTGCAGATTGTGAAAAAAGCGATGCCGGATGCGCTGCTGCGCAGCGTCACCATGCCGGAGAAGCCCGACCAGCCGCTGACCGCTGCCATCGCCTCTCGCTTTGGCACCACCGCCACCGTCTATGTCCATCCCAACACCGGCGCGATCATCGCGGTGCGCGATGCCGCCAACGCTGGCGGCGGCGACAGCTTCCTGGCGCTGCAGCGCCCCATGCATGACGGCCAGGGCAATCTGGGTGCATTGTGGGAATTCCTGGTCTTCCTGGCGGGCCTTGTGCCGCTGCTCTTCGTCATCACCGGCACCATCATGTGGCTCAAGAAGCGCAAGCGCCGCATACCCATGTCCACCATGACCGATGACGTGGCAGCCGATTAGGCGCCCGGATTTGAACGCACCGCAGCAAGCCCCCGCCAGTGGTCTTGGTGGCTCCGGAATTTGTGATAGCCTGTCAAAAAAAGGGGCCGGGGACGCTGGCCCAAAAGCATATTTTGGGGTGTTTCATGGAAAAGAAATCAAGGCGCGGCCTGTTGACCAAGGGCGCCGTTGCCGCCGCCGCCGCGACCGGTGCGGCGCTGCTGGGCAAGAGCGCCGAGGCCCAGGCCCAATCCAAGTCCCAGCCCAGGCTGGAAAAGCGTTCCCCGTATCCGCCGCCCAATCCGCCGCCGACCGGCCGCGTGATGTATTCGCGCGCCGTCGCCTACGGCAACATGCTGTTCCTGTCCGGCGTCGGTGCACACTATTTCGGCACCATCGAGGAACACACCAAGACGGTGCTGGACGAACTGTCCAAGAACCTGACCGAAGCTGGCTCGTCGCTGCAGAAGTGCCTCAAGGTCAGCGTCTTCCTCAATGACCTGGGCGACTATGATGCGATGAACCGGGTCTATCGCTCCTATGACTGGGGCGGGATTCCGCCGGTGCGCACCACGGTGGCGCCGGCCAGCGGCATCCCCGGCAATTCGCTGATCGAAATCGACGTCATCGCCTATATTTGAAAAGGAACAAACGATGTTCGGCAGGTGGTCGCGGCGTGATCTTCTCAAGAGTTCCGGCGCGGTCGCCGGTGCGGTGGCGCCGGTTGCCCTGGCTTCCGTGCCGGCTGTGGCACAGCCGCTGCCCGCGCTCAGCGGCACCGATGCCGACAATCTCTTCACCCGCATCGGTGTGCGCCCGATCCTCAACGCCAAGGGCACCTACACGATCATCAGCGGCTCGCGCTCGCTGCCCGAAGTCAAGCAGGCGATGTTCGAGGCCTCGCATTACTATGTCCATCTCGACGAGCTGATGGACGGCATAGGCGCCGAACTGGCGAAACTGACCGGCGCGGAATGGGGCATCGCCACCAATGGCTGCGAGGCCGCGATCGTGCAGGCCACCGTGGCCTGCATCGCCGGCACCAATGTCGAAAAGGCCCAGGCGCTGCCCCATATCAAGGCCAAGGACCAGGTCATCATCCCCAGGCACTCGCGCAACCAGTATGACATCGGCGTGCGCATGGTAGGCGCCGAGGTGGTCGAGGTTGAAACGGCGGACGATCTGCGCCGTGCCATGACGGCGCGCACCGCCATGATCTATGTGATGTCCTCGCCCAGTGAAGCCAGAAGCGTGTTGCCCATTGCCGCCATCTGCGCCATCGCCAAGGAGAAGAACATTCCGGTCTTCGTGGATGCGGCGGCGGAAGAACCGGTCAAGCCCAACATCCATCTGGCGGCGGGCGCGACCCTGGTGGGTTATTCGGGCGGCAAATGCCTGCGCGGGCCGCAATCCTCCGGCATGCTGATCGGCCAGAAAGACCTGTGCCAGGCGGCCTATTTCAACGCCGCGCCGCATC
>CANKIV010000146.1 GCA_947482125.1 Alphaproteobacteria bacterium | reverse complement strand
CCGGTGTTGTAGGCGCCTTCCTTGGAGTCGACATAGTAATAACCCTTGTTCATCCCGACTTCGAAACGCACGTCGTCGAAGATGAAGAACTCGGCTTCCGGGCCGAAATAGGTGGTGTCGCCGACGCCCGACGAGTTGACGAACTTTTCGGCGGCCTTGGCGATCGAGCGCGGGCAGCGCGAATAGTGCTGGCCGGTCATCGGCTCCATCACGTCGCAGATCAGGATCAGCGTGGTCTGGGCGAAGAAGGGATCGATCACGGCGGTGTCGAGATCCGGCTTCAGCAGCATGTCGGACTCGTTGATGGCCTTCCAGCCCGCGATCGACGAACCGTCGAACATGGTGCCTTCGTTCAGGAAATCCTCATCGACCATCATCAGGTCGAAGGTGACGTGCTGCCACTTGCCCTTGGGGTCGGTGAAACGCACGTCGACGTATTTGACTTCCTTTTCCTTGATGAGTTTCAGGATGTCGGCAGCAGTCGTCTTCTTGTCGGCCATTGTCAGTCTTCCCTTCGTTGATCTTTATTCTGGTCGCTCCGGCTTGCGCCGGCGCTCCCGGTGATCGCCCCACCAGGGCGAAATTTGCTAAATGGCGTCCGCGCCGGTTTCGCCGGTACGGATGCGGATGGCTTCCTCGACATTGAGGACGAAAATCTTGCCGTCGCCGATGCGGCCCGTCCGCGCAGCCTTCTGAATGGCTTCGATGCTGGCGTCCACGCGGTCTTCGTTGATGACGATTTCGATCTTCACCTTGGGCAGGAAATCCACCACATATTCGGCGCCCCGGTAAAGCTCGGTATGGCCTTTTTGGCGCCCGAAGCCCTTGGCTTCGGTCACGGTGATGCCCTGGACCCCCACTTCCTGCAGGGCTTCCTTCACCTCGTCGAGTTTGAACGGCTTAATAATGGCTTCGATTTTTTTCATGGTGCTCCTCCGCGCGGCCGGACGGCTGCGACGCGCGTTAACCGGTTAGCAGGATTTGTGCCGGTTTTTGATGAAAAAAAGCGCAGAAAATTCAGTGACTTGGACAGAAGACAAAGAGGTGCCAGCAAAAACAGCCTATTAAATAGGCAATTTGCCTGTTTATGGAGCGATTTTGACCGGCCTGTCTGGGGTGTTCCTCTGCGCTGGCGGCACCTAAGGTCGTCCCATTCGCCATCCCTTATTTTACGAACCTCACCCCCATGCCCGCATCCCTCAATCCGGTTTTCTCCAGTCTCCCCATCAGCATCTTTCAGCACATGACGGGCCTGGCGCTTCGCCATGACGCCATCAATCTGGGCCAGGGTTTTCCCGACCAGGACGGGCCGCAAGGCCTGCGTGCCGTGGCCGCCAAGGCGCTGATCGACGGGCCCAACCAGTATCCGCCGTCCAAGGGTCTGGCCGAACTGCGCAAGGCGGTCAGCGCCCATGCCCGTCACTTCTACAATCTGGAATACGACCCGGAAGACGAAGTGGTCATCACCTCCGGCGGCACGGAGGCGCTGGGCGCCTGCATCCTGGCAACCGCGGTGGCGGGCGACGAATTCGTCCTGATCGAACCCACCTACGATTCCTATCGCCCCATCGTGGAAGCGGCCGGCGCGGTGGTGCGCACCGTCAAGCTGGGGCCGCCCGACTGGCGGCTGACGGAAGGCGCGCTGCGCGCTGCCATCGGCCCGAAAACCCGCGCCGTGCTGATCAACTCGCCGCACAATCCCGCCGGACGCGCCTTCCGCCGCGAAGAGCTGGAGTTGCTGGCCAGGATCGTGTGCGAAACCGATGCGGTGGTGATCTGCGACGAGGTTTACGAGCATCTGGTGTTCGACGGGCTGGCGCATATCCCGCTCGCCACTTTGCCGGGCATGCGCGAAAGGTGCTTGCGCATCGGTTCGGCGGGCAAGATTTTTTCCCTCACCGGCTGGAAGGTGGGCTGGGTGACGGGGCCGCGCGAACTGGTGGCGGTTGCGACCAAGGCGCATCAGTTCCTGACCTTCACGACGCCGCCGGCGCTGCAGCTGGGCGTCGCCCATGGCCTGACCCATGAGATGGATTTTCCGCTGTCCCTGACCAGAAGGCTGCAGCAGAACCGCGACATTCTTACCGCTGGACTGACGAAACTCGGTTTTGAGGTGCAGCCCTGCGAAGGCACCTACTTTCTGACCGCCGGCATTTCCAAGCTGACCAATGAAAAGGATTTCGCCTTTTGCGAGCGGCTGATCCGCGAGGCGGGCGTGGCGCTGATCCCCCTGTCGGCCTTCTTCCAGAGCGGAACGCCGGATACCTTCGTGCGCTTCGCCTTCTGCAAACAGCAATCCCTGATCGAACAGTCGCTGGGCCGACTGGAAAAATACTTCGCGGCAAAATGAGCAACGAAATCCTCACCTGCGCGCAAATGGCCAAGGCGGATGCCTTCGCGGTCGCGCAGGGCGTGGCTTCCCTGACCCTGATGGAAAATGCGGGCAGGGCGGTGGCGGACGCCATCGCCGCCCGCTTCAAGCCCTGTACGGTGACGGTGCTGTGCGGCCCCGGCAACAATGGCGGCGACGGCTTTGTCGTGGCGCGACTGCTGGACGAGCATGGCTTCATTGTGCGGGTGGCGCACGATGCCGACCCCCGTGGCGATGCCAAAGTCATGTCCGAACAATGGAAGGGCGCCCGGCTGGCGCTGGCGCCGGCGGCGCTGGAGGGCGCAAGGCTGGTGGTGGACGCGCTGTTCGGCGCCGGGCTTTCACGCCCTTTGGAAGGAGCGGCGGCGCAAGTCGTCGAAGCCCTGAACGATCTGCCGGTGGTGGCCATCGACATACCCAGCGGCCTCGCCGGCGATACCGGCCAACCGCTGGGTGGAGTCACCGTGACGGCGGTGCTGACCGTCACCTTCTTCCGCAAGAAACCGGGACATCTGTTGCTGCCGGGACGTGAAGCCTGCGGCGAGATCGTGGTCGCCGATATCGGCATTCCGCCCCAGGCGGCCGATACGCAGTTGTTCGAGAACACGCCGTCGCTCTGGACCTACCCGCATCCCAAAGCGCAGGGACACAAATACGATCGCGGCCACTGCGTCGTGGTCAGCGGCGGCGCCAGCCATACCGGCGCTGCCCGGCTGGCGGCGCGGGGCGCGCTGCGGGTGGGAGCAGGGTTGGTCAGTGTCGCTTCGCCGCCGGACGCGCTGGCGGTGAATGCCGCCCATCTCATGGCCATCATGCTCAAACCGTTTGAAGGCGCTGCCGGCTTGGCCGAGTTGCTGTCGGACAAGCGGTTGAATGCGGTGGTGATCGGTCCGGGCCTTGGCGTGGGCGGCGAAACCCGCGCACTGGTGGATGCGGCGCTGAAGAGTGGCGCGGCGGCGGTGCTGGATGCCGATGCGCTGACCTCGTTTCAGGACGATCCCGACGCCCTGTTCAACCGGCTGCACGACAGATGCGTGCTGACACCTCATGCCGGGGAGTTCGAGCGGCTGTTCCCCGGGCTGCTGGGTGAGGCGGGCGGCAAGGCCGAAGCTGTCCGCGCCGCCGCGGCTCGCGCCGGGGCGGTGGTGCTGCTCAAGGGCAATGACACGGTCATCGCCCATCCCGGCGGGAAAGCTGCCATCAACGCCAATGCTCCGCCCGCCCTGGCGACCGCCGGGGCAGGGGATGTACTGGCGGGGTTTATCGCCGGTTTGCTGGCCCAGAAGCTTTCTGCGTTTGATGCCGCGGCCTGCGGCACCTGGCTCCACGGCGCGGCGGCGGAATGCTTCGGACCTGGCCTGATCGCGGAGGATTTGCCCGAAATCCTGCCAAAAGTGCTGGAATTGCTCTGACCGCGCTTATCTATTATAGTAGACATATGGATACTATAATGGACAAGACGGGGTCAGAGATTGCCCGGCATGTTCGGCTGGAACGGGACGCCCGCAACTGGTCGATGGCGGATCTCGCCGAACGCTCCGGGGTTGCCAAGGCCAGCATCAGCAAGATCGAACGCTGCGAAATGAGTCCCTCCGCCGCCATTCTGGCCCGGCTGGCGGCAGCCTTCGATCTGACCCTGGCAGGGCTGTTGCTGAAGGCTGAGGGCCATACCAGCCGGTTGCGGCGCGCTGCGGATCAGCCGGTATGGCGCGATCCCGCCACCGGCTATCGCCGCAAACAGATATTCAGTCGTCCCGACCATCCCCTGGAGATGGTGCAGGTCGAATTGCCGGCTGGTCAGAAAGTTACAATCCCCGCCTGGACCTACGCCCATGCCCGCCATGCCGTGTGGGTCCAGAGCGGCGAACTGGTCCTGACCGACGGCGGCGTCCGAAATGTCCTGAAGCCGGGGGACAGTCTGGGTTTCGGCCCACCCGCCGAAGTCACCTACGCCAACGAAAGCCCGCGCCCTTGCCACTATGTGGTGGCGCTGGCGCGGAGCTGATCGTGACCGAGATTGCAATTCGAGCCGCGCGGCCGGGCGATCTTCAGGCCCTGACGGGCATCTACAATCACTATGTCCGGGAAACGTCGATCACCTTCGATATCGAGCCGCGCACTCTGGACCAGCGCCGGCAATGGCTGGAGGGGTTTGCCGCCACCGGCCGGTACCGCTGCTTTGTCGCGGTGAAGGACGGTTCGGCCATCGGCTGGGCCAGTTCGCATCGCTACAATGAGCGGGCGGCCTACGACACGACCGTGGCTTGCGGCATCTATCTGGCGCCAGAGGCGACGGGGCAGGGGCTGGGACGGCGGCTCTACACGGTCCTGTTCGACGCCCTGGCGCGCGAGGACATTCACCGCCTGTTCGCCGGCATCACCCTGCCCAACGAGGCGTCCGTCCGGCTGCACCGCGCCATGGGATTTGAGCCGGTCGGCGTCTACCGGGAAGTGGGCCGCAAATTCGGCCGATATTGGGACGTCGCCACCTGGCTGCGCCCCCAGGGCATCCGGCCCTAGCAACCCCCAGAATCCCCTGCTATAGGGGCCCGCTTCGGTGGCCCTGGCCGCCAAAAACGCGGACATGGCGGAACTGGTAGACGCGCTGGATTTAGGTTCCAGTGACGAAAGTCGTGGGGGTTCAAGTCCCTCTGCCCGCACCAGTCCCCAAAAGAGATGAATAGGACGTTCGAAATGCAGATCAACGAGACGGTTTCCCAGGACTTGCACAAGCAGTTCACGGTCACCGTGCCGGCCAGCGAACTGGACAGCCGCGTCAACGCCCGGCTGGAGGAAATGAAGCCCCGCATGAACCTCAAGGGCTTCCGCCCCGGCAAGGCGCCGGTCTCGTTTCTGAAAAAGCAGTTCGGCAAGTCCATCATGGGCGAAGTGGTGGAGGCCGCCGTCAATGAAGGCAGCCAGAAGGCGATTTCGGACAACAAGCTCAAGCCGGCGCTGCAGCCGCGTGTCGAGCCGGTCGGCAATGTCGAAGACGTGGTCGACGGCAAGTCCGATCTCACCTTCAAGGTGATCGTCGATCTGATGCCCGAATTTGAAACCACCGATCCGGCCAAGCTGACGGTGGAGCGCCTGACGACCGATGTCGCCGACGCCGATGTGAATGAAGCGCTCGACCGCCTGGCCAAGACCGTCCGCAATTACGTCAGCCGTCCCGAAGGCGAAGCCGCCCAGAAGGACGATGTCGTGGTCATTGATTACGAAGGCAGCGTCGACGGCGTGCCGTTCGAAGGCGGCAAGGGTAGCGATTTCAGCCTGACGCTGGGCAGCGGGACCTTCATCCCCGGCTTCGAAGACGGTTTGATCGGCGTGAAGGCCGGTGAAAACCGCGATGTGAAAGTCACCTTTCCCACCGAATATCACGCCCCCGAAATGGCGGGCAAAGACGCCATCTTCGCCGTCACCGTGAAAGAGGTGAAGGTCCCGGAAGAAGCCGGTATCGACGACGAACTGGCCAAGAAGCTGGGCCTGGACGATCTGGCCACCCTCAAGGACCGGGTCCGCGAGCAGCTGACCAGCGACTTCAAGTCCGCCAGCCGCCTGCATCTCAAGCGCCGCGTGCTCGACGCCCTGGACAATGCCCATGACTTCCCGCTGCCGCCCGCCATGGTGGACCATGAGTTCGCCAATATCTGGGCCCAGGTCGAGGAAGAGCTGAAGCGCGAAGGCAAGACCGCAGCCGACGAAGGCAAGACCGAAGACGAACTGAAGGCCGAATACCGCAAGATCGCCGAACGCCGCGTCCGCCTGGGCCTGGTGCTGGGCAAGCTGGGCGAGCAGAACGGCATCAGCATTGCCGGCGATGAAGTGCAGCGCGCCATCATGGCCCGCGCCCGCCAGTTCCCCGGCCAGGAACAGCAGGTGTTCCAGTTCTACGCCAACAATCCGCAGGCCCAGGCCGAGATCCGCGCCCCGTTGTTCGAGGACAAGGTGGTGGATTTCATCGCCGAACTGGCCACGGTCAATGAGCGCAAGGTGGACAAGGAAACCCTGTTCGCCGACCCCGAGGACGAGCCCAGCAAGGCTTAGATCCCCAAGGCGCGCCCCGGCT
>CANKIV010000145.1 GCA_947482125.1 Alphaproteobacteria bacterium | reverse complement strand
TGCGGATCCAGCCATCATCGTCGCACATGCGCCGAAGCGAGGTGAGATGGGTGATCGTGGCCCCCACCATGCCCGGCACCGCAGCGACGGTTTCCAGCACGATGGCGCGGTGGCCGTAACGCTTGGCGAAGAAGGTGTCGGCGGCAAAGCGCAGAAGTTTGGTAAAGCCCAGCGCGAACATGTCAGAGAAATCAACCGGCTTGTGGTGGACGGCCGGCATGACGACAGCCCTGGCCAGGTCTGGTGCGTCTGGAACGAGAAGCTGATTGGTCATGACTACCCTCTGGGCCACCGAGCGGAACTGCCCAACTGGAAACGCGCCAAGGATAGGATAGTCTCACAGAGCCGGAGTGAGGGCTTACTTCTCGGGATAGACGACCCGCAGATGCAGCTCCTTGAGCTGCTTGGGGTTCGCCGGGCTGGGCGCGTTCATCAGCAGGTCCTGCGCCGACTGGGTCATGGGGAACATGGTGACTTCGCGCAGGTTTTCCTCGCCCGCCAGCAGCATCACGATGCGGTCGATGCCCGGCGCGGTGCCGCCATGCGGCGGGGCGCCGTGGCGGAAGGCGTTGATCATGCCCTTGAACTTTTCCTCGGTCTCCTCGCGGGCATAGCCGGCGATCTCGAAGGCCTTCAGCATCACGTCAGGATCATGGTTGCGGATGGCGCCCGACGACAATTCATAGCCGTTGCAGACGATGTCGTACTGATAGGCCTTCAGGCCCAGGATGGTATCGTTGTCGCCCTTGTCCAGCGCGAGAAACTTGTCGCGGTCGAACTGCGGCATGGAAAAGGGATTGTGCGAGAAGTCGATCTTCTTGTCGTCCTCATTCCACTCATACATGGGGAAGTCCACGATCCAGCAGAACTTGTATTCGCCGTCCGGGATCAGGTTCAGTTCGCGCCCGATGCGGGTACGGGCCATGCCGGCGAGATTGGCGGCGCGATCGGCTTTGGCGTCGGCGGAGAAGAACAGGGCATCGCCCGCCTTCACCTTGGCGGCCTTCGCCATGTCGGCCAGCGCCGCGCCGGTGATGAACTTGGCGATGGGGCCCTTGCCCACCAGCGCCCCGCCCTCGTCCTCGAACTGGATATAGCCCAGGCCCGCCGCGCCTTCGCCGCGCGCCCATTCGTTGAGCTTGTCAAAGAAGCTGCGCGGCTGGGGTCCGGCGCCGGGCGCGGGAATGGCGCGCACCGTCTTGTTCTTGAAGGCTTTGAATTCGACTTCGGCGCGGCCGAAAATCTCACTGACGTCGACGATCTCGATCGGGTTGCGCAGGTCCGGCTTGTCGGTGCCGTATTTCAGCATCGCCTCGGCATAGGGGATGCGCGGGAACTCGTCGGCGGGCGTGACTTTCTTGCCCTGACCGAATTCCTCGAACACGCCCGCCAGCACCGGCGCGACGGCGGCAAAGACGTCGTCCTGGGTGACGAAGCTCATTTCCAGATCAAGCTGGTAGAACTCGCCCGGCGAACGGTCGGCGCGGCCGTCCTCGTCGCGGAAACAGGGTGCGATCTGGAAATAGCGGTCAAAGCCCGCCACCATGATCAGCTGCTTGAACTGCTGCGGCGCCTGGGGAAGCGCATAGAACTGGCCCGGATAGCGGCGCGACGGCACCAGGAAGTCGCGCGCCCCTTCCGGCGAGGAGGCGGTCAGGATCGGGGTCTGGAATTCGGTAAAGCCCTGTTCGACCATCCGGCGGCGCAGCGAGGTCACGATATTGGCCCGCAACATGATGTTCTTGTGCAGCCGCTCGCGGCGCAGATCGAGGAAGCGGTAGGTCAGCCGGGTTTCTTCCGGATAGGTGTGATCGCCGAACACCGGCAGCGGCAGTTCCTGGGCCTGGCTCTGCACGCTGGCCTGCTCGATGCGCAGTTCGACCTCGCCGGTGGACAGGTCCTTGTTCACGGTCTCGTCGCTGCGGGCCACCACCTTGCCGGTCAGGGTCAGCACCCATTCCGAGCGCGCGCTGTCGACGGTGGCGAAGGCGGCCGCGTCCGGCTCGATCACGCACTGGGTGACGCCGTAATGGTCTCGCAGGTCCAGGAAGATCAGCCCGCCATGATCGCGTCGGCGATTGACCCAGCCCGACAGGCGGACGGTTTGCCCGACATCGGCCTTGCGAAGCTGGCCGCAGGTATGGGTGCGATAGGCATGCATGGCGGTTTTTCCAAGGAAACGCAGGGTTTTTGGCGGTTTATGGGGGACGGGTCAAGGGCGCGTCCTGGCGGCGGAAATAGCCGCTTTTTGGGTCGAAAAGAGGCTGCATGCGGCCTCATGAAACAACCAAAGGGTGGCGAATCCCGGTATCACCTTGCGCATGCGGATTGTCGAAACCAATGAGGCACTGGCGGCCTTTCTGACCGAATTGGGCCACGCGCCCTATCTGGCCCTGGACACCGAGTTCCTGCGCGACCAGACCTATTATCCCAAATTGTGCCTGATCCAGGTGGCGGCGCCCGGCATCGAAGGGATCATCGATCCCCTCGCCCCCGGCATCGATCTTGCGCCCTTTTATGAACTGATCGCCCGGCCCGACATCGTCAAGGTGATGCATGCGGCGCGGCAGGATATCGAGATATTCTTCCTGCAGGGCGGCGTGCTGCCCAATCCGCTGTTCGACAGCCAGATCGCCGCGATGGTGTGCGGCTTCGGCGATGCAGCTTCGTATGAAACCCTGGCGCGCAAGATCGCCCATGTCGAAATCGACAAGTCCGCCCGCTTCACCGACTGGAGCCATCGCCCGCTGTCCAAGCGCCAGCTGGAATATGCCCTGGCCGACGTCACCCATCTTTGCGTCATCTATGAATGGATGAAGGCCAGGCTGGAAAAGACCGGACGCTTCGCCTGGGTGGCCGAGGAAGTGGCGGCGCTGCAGGATCCCAATCTTTACAAACTCGATCCCGACCAGGCGTGGAAGCGCCTGAAGCCGCGCACCAGCAACAAGCGCTTCCTGGCGGTGCTGGCCTCGCTGGCGGCCTGGCGCGAGCGCGAGGCCCAGGCCCGCGACATCCCGCGCGGCCGGGTGCTGAAGGATGAAGCCCTGACCGAAATCGCGGCCCATCCGCCGGAAAGCCCGGAAGCGCTGGAACGCATCCGCGCGGTCCCGAAGGGCTTCGCCAATTCCAAGCTGGGCAAGGGGTTGATGGACGCCATCGCGGCGGGCGCCGGCGCCGCCCCGCCGGAAGGCGCGGTGACGGAGAACAAGCAGCGCCGCCGCCGCGAACCCTCGCCGGCCGTTGTGGACCTCCTCAAGACCCTGCTGCGCCTGCGCGCCGAAGCCGCGGGCGTTGCCCCCCGCCTGATCGCCAATGCCGAGGATATCGAGAAGCTGGCGGCGGGCGAGGACGAGGATGTCGGCGCCCTGCATGGCTGGCGCAATGAGGTTTTTGGGGCGGACGCCATCGCCATGCGCAGGGGAGATCTGGCCATTGCGCTGGAAAACGGCGAGGCTGTGGTGGTCGAACTGGAGAATGACGAATGAAAAAGATCATGATCGCGTCGGCCATGCTGGCGCTGGCCGTTGGCGGCGCACAGGCGCAGACCCCTCAGCCGGCGGACTGGGTCACGCTGAATTTCAGCATCGATATCGCCCGTCCCGCCGATGTGGCCTGGCAAAAGGCCGGCGGCAATGACTGGTGCGCCATCGGCAAGTACATCAACCTGCCCTGCACCGTGAACAGCGGCAAAGGCGAGTTGGGCTCTCTGCGCACCATCGTCACCGCCGGCGGTCCGGTGATCGAGAATATCGTGGCGCGGACCAAGTATTCCTACACCTACGCCCAGCCGTTCACGCCCGTCTTCTATCACGGCACCATGGCGATCGAGCCGCTGACCGCCACCACGTCGCGGCTGACCTATGCCCTGATCTGGAACCAGAACGGGTTGCCCGACCAGAAGGCGCGCACCGATGCGCTGGAGGGCCGCAAGGTCCGCTTCCAGGCCGCGATGGAAAAAATGAAAGCCGCCGCCGAAGCGCCGTAGCCCATCATCGCACCATGGGCGGCCTCCGCGCCGCCTGGCCATGCTTGATCAATCGCTGGCGAGCGGATCAGGCTTCGTCGAGGTTGACGGAACCCGTCGCCATTTCCGGCTCGTTGGGATCGTAGGGGTCTTCGTCGGCCGCCAGTTCGTCGGACGGGTTGGGCACGTCGAAGCCGGACGGCGGGATGGCTTCCAGGAAGCCTGCCGCCTTGAGCTCGTCCAGACCCGGCAGGTGGGCGACGCTTTCCAGGCCGAACTGGACCAAGAAGGGTTCGGTGGTGCCGTAGGTGACGGGGCGGCCGGGGGTGCGCTTGCGGCCCCGGATCTTGATCCAGCCGATCTCCATCAGGATGTCGATGGTGCCCTTGGACATGGCGACGCCGCGAATATCCTCGATCTCGGCCCGGGTGACAGGCTGGTGATAGGCGATGATGGCCAAGGTCTCGATGGCCGCCTTGGACAGGCGCTTCTGTTCCGGCTGCTCCTTGCGCAGCAGGAAGGCCAGATCGCTGGCGGTGCGGAACTGGTATTTTCCGGCGACACAACAGAGGTTTACGCCGCGAGTCTCATAAATTTCTTCAAGGGTCTGGAGCAGCCCGGGCACATCGGCGCCTTCCGGCAGGGATGTTGACAGTGCCTTTACGTCCAGCGGTTCGCTGGCCGCGAACAGCAGCGCCTCGACCATCCGCAGATGCTCGGGGTTGGCTTCGGGGCTCTGGGCTTCCATCTGGTCTTCGATCGTCTCAATCATCTTGGCTACGCTGCTCATCTCATGCTCCCGGCGCGGACGCCTCGTGGGGAAGGTCGGGGGCCCGCTGGCCGTCCCGGACGTAAATCTCGGCAAAGGGCGAGGCCTGCTGGAGCTGGACCTTGCCATCCCGGGCCATCTCGAGGGCCGCCAGCAGGGTGGAGGCCACCGCCGAGCGCCGCCGGGCGCCGCCCGACCATTCAAAGGGCAACAGGGTGGTCAGGGCGCTCCAGTCGGAGATCTTGCCCAGCATCCGCTCCAGCCGTTCCCGCGCCTCTTCAATGGCCAGAACCGGGGCCATCTGGGGGCGATAGCTCTTGCCGCCCAGCTTGCGCACCCGGTCGGTGGCATAGGCGGTCAGCAGGTCGTAGAGCGTGTCCTTGTAGGTTCTGAGCTTGATGACATTGACCGCTTCGGGATCGCCCCGGCCGAACACGTCGCGGTCCAGCCGCTCGCGTCCCATCAGGCGGGTGGAAGCGGCGCGCATGGCGTCCAGCCGCTGCAGCCGCCAGCGCAGGCGCGTGGCCATCTCGTCGGCGGTGGGCTCGCCGTCCGAACCCTTTTCCTGCGGCAGGATCAGGCGGGATTTCAGGTAGGCCAGCCAGGCCGCCATCACCAGATAGTCGGCGGCCAGTTCCAGATTCAGTTTCTTGGCGGTCTCGACGAATTCCAGATACTGCTCGGCCAGCTTCAGGATCGATATCTTGGCGATATCGACCTTCTGGTTGCGCGCCAAGGTCAGCAGCAGATCCAGCGGACCTTCAAAGCCGTCCACCGTGATCAGCAGCGCTTCGTCGTCATTCGCCAGAACGGTGGATTCGAATTCGTCGAAATTCTCGGCCGTGTCGGTCATGCTGCGGCTCCCAGCAGGCCGGCCAACCGGGCCTGTGCCGCAGCCGGATCGAAAGGCGACGGGACGCGCAGCTGCGCCAGCGCCTGCTCGCTGCGCTTGAGCGCCAGGCCTTCCAAATCTTTCACTTCCGATGCCACGTCGCGCATTTCGTCCATATCGCCATTGCAGTGGAGCGCCAAGTCACAGCCCGCAAAAAGGGCTGCCTTGGCGCGCACCGACAGGGGTCCGTCGAGCGCCTTCATGGAAAGGTCGTCCGACATCAAAAGCCCGTCAAATCCTATCTCACCGCGTATCACATCCCGAATGACTTTGGGGCTGGTGGTCGCAGGACGCTGTGGATCAATCGACTCATAAACCACATGCGCCGTCATCGCGATCGGGCAGGAATCCAGGCTCCGGAAGGTGACGAAATCGCTGGCGCTGAGCTCCTCGGCGGCTGCCGAAACCCGAGGCAGCGCCAGATGGCTGTCGGCCCCTGCCCGGCCATGGCCGGGGATGTGCTTCATTACCGGCAAGACCCCCCCATCCATCAGGCCTTCGATCTGGGCCCGGCCCAGGGCGATGATGGTGGCCGGGTCGCCGGCAAAGGCCCGGTCGCCGATAATGTCGTGGGCGCCCGGCTGGGGCACGTCCAGGACCGGCAGGCAGTCCACATTGATGCCAAGCTGTGACAGGTCATGGGCGATCAACCGGGCGTTGAGGTAGGTGGCTTCGCGGGCAGCCTCGGCGTCGGTGGCATGCAGGGCGCCGAACTGGGCCGCGGCAGGGCGCGCCTGCCAGTGCGGCGGCTTCAGCCGCGCCACCCTTCCGCCTTCCTGGTCAATCAGGACCGGGGCCTGGCCGTCGCCAACCGTGTCCCGCAATT
>CANKIV010000144.1 GCA_947482125.1 Alphaproteobacteria bacterium | reverse complement strand
TTAATAGCGCCCTGAAGGGGGGCGATACAGGAGAGTGGCAGGATTTATTTCGAGAAATCGTCAAGGGCGCACTAGTTGCAAATTATGACAACCCCGGAAGCAGGGCATCCCAGTCAAATTGAGCACGGCGCGTTGTGTGGCCGCTGGTTCTCAAACGCGCGTATCGGCCTTGGCATTAAAAAGCCCGCGCTTGCGCGCGGGCTTTTTAATGGTGCCGCCTGCGTGACTCGAACACGCGGCCTCCGCATTACGAATGCGATGCTCTACCAACTGAGCTAAGGCGGCTTCCGGTGACCGGAGGGGCGGGAAACTACGCATCCCGCCCCCGGTCTGCAACGTCTAAAGCTACCCTATTCGGCGTTAATCAGGGCTTTTCGCCGTAGGAAATCCGCCAAATCCGGCCCTTGTTGGAATCGGCGACAAA
The DNA here is from genome assembly GCA_947482125.1 of Alphaproteobacteria bacterium. Classification (GTDB taxonomy): domain Bacteria; phylum Pseudomonadota; class Alphaproteobacteria; order Micropepsales; family Micropepsaceae; genus Rhizomicrobium. The sequence goes on along the minus strand of CANKIV010000144.1, from coordinate 6,061 downwards.
CAGCGCGCCGTCCGGGGCCACCGCCACGCCCACCGGGCGGTAGGTGGCCTGCTTGATGTTCTTGTGCTCAGGCGTAGGGCCGGCAAAGCCTTCGGCGAAGGCCACCGGGGTTCCGGCCTTGCCGCCCACGAAGGGCACGAACATCACGTTATAGCCCTTGCGACCACCGGGCACCGGCGCCGGATCGTTGCCGCCATGCATGGCCACGAACGCGCCGCCGCGATAGCTGCGCGGGAACTGGGCGCCATTGTAGAACACCAGGTCGAGGGTCGCCGGGCGCATCTGGTGGAACGCCGCCACCGGCCTGGCGTACTTGGCATCGGTGACCGGCGTCTTGCCGTCGCCGCCATATTCCGGCGCCGACAGGCGGATCTTCCGAACGCCGTCCCAATAGGTATAGGGCCAGCCCATGTTGGTGTCCTTGACGATGCGGAACATCTCGTCGGGGATGGCGTCGTCTTCGGCCTGGCTGACCAGTTCGGGCCAGCCCTTCGACGTGCCGTCGCGGCCGTGATTGATCAGGTACAGGCCATCGCCCAGCCGCCAGTCCAGCGCGCTGGTGTTGCGGATGCCGGTGGCGAAATGCTCGCCATCGGCCAGCTTCTGGCCCGCCTTGGCTTCGTCAAAGCGCCAGATGCCGCCGCGGAATTCCAGCAGCGGACAGGGCTTCAGGCCGACCGGCTTGGCGTCCTTCGGGTTCTTGGGATCGGGGCAATTGTTGGCGCCGCCGCCGCCATCGATGGAAACATACAGGCCACCCTTGCCGTCAAAGGCGATGGGATGGTTGCTCTGGGTGATGCCGTCCACGATCACTTCGGACTTGGTGGGGACCAGCATGTCGTCCAGCGTGAAGCGGTGGACCTGGGTGCCGGACGCGGCATAGAGCGAACCGTTCCACACCTTGATGCCGGTGCCCTGGTCGGCGGTGCCGACGCCGAAATTGGCCTTCTGCAGCACGGTATGATCGGGCGCCAGGCGCAGCGCGATGATGCCGACCGACGGATCCTTGGCGCCGTGGCGGGTGGAGACATAGATGTCATGGCCGCGCAGCGCCATGTGGCGGATCGGGCCCAGATTGTCGGCCGCCACCTTGGCATGGAAGCCCTTGGGCAGGATCAGGCCATCGGGCTCGTCGGCAAAAGCAGGCATGGCGGCGCAGGTCATCGCCACCGCGAACATCGTCTTTTTCATGAAGTCTCCCCAGCGGGCCCCCCTTAACAATTGAGAGGGCGCCCCGTTTTCAGCAGGGCGCGAGCCTAGCGGCGCCCCAAACCTTGCGCAATATCGCCCCGCGACTTCAGCCGCGCCGGGCCCGGGGGTGGGCGCTTTCATAGGTCTTGAGAAGCTGGCTGGTCTCGATCGCGGTGTAGATCTGGGTGGTGGAGAGCGAGGAATGGCCCAGCAATTCCTGCACGCTGCGAAGGTCGGCGCCGCCCTGCAGAATATGGGTGGCGAAGGAATGGCGCAGGGCGTGAGGTGTCGCTTTTTCAGGCAGTCCCAGCCGCCCCCGCAACATCTGCATCAGGGCCTGGGCCTCGCGTGGGCTCATCGGTTTGCCGCGCCGCGACAGAAACAGCGGCGAAGAGGGCGGGCCGGAGAACGGAATTTTATCCGCATAATCCTGCAATGCCGAGGCAACCAGCGGGAGCATCGGCACGCTGCGTTCCTTGCGGCCCTTGCCCACCACAGTCAGGGTTTCGCCGAGCGGCACGTCACCGCGCTTCAGGCCCAGTGCCTCGGAAATGCGCAAGCCCCCGCCATACAGAAGCGTCAGCAGCGCCGCGTCGCGCGCCCCCAGCCATTCGACCTTGTGCTCGCCGGCTTCCTCGATGGTGCGGGCCGCATCCACCGCCGTCAGCGGGCGCGGCAATGGCCGGCGCACCCTGGGCGTGCGGATGGACCGGGCGGCGGCATTTTCCAGGATGCCTTCGCGGGCCAGAAATTTGTAGAAGCTGCGCACCGCCGCCATCGCCCGCTGCACCCCGCCCGCGCCCAGCCCTTCGCTGCGGCGGCTGGAGATGAAGGCGCGGATATCGGCGGGCTTCAGCTTGGCCAGCGCCTTGGCCGTCACCGCGCCGCCGACATGGGCGGCCTGGAAGCCGATGAAGCGCGCCACGTCATCGCCGTAAGCGCGCAAGGTGTTGGGCGAGGCGCGGCGCTCATGCGCCAGCATCGACAGCCAGCTTTTGCGTAGAGCGTCCGCGCCTTCGCTCACTTGCCCTCTTCCATCACTTAATCGTGACGTTGGCCTTCTTGGCGTCGGCGACGAAGGCGGCCAGGCCCTTGTCGGTCAAGGGATGGCTGATCAGCTTCTTGAAGATGTCGGGCGGCATGGTGCCGACATCCGCACCGGCCAAAAGGCAGTCGCGCACATGGCTGATGCTGCGGATCGAGGCAGCCAGGATTTCCGTCTTGAAGCCGTAATTGTCATAGACCGCGCGGATGTCGCGGATCAGGCCCATGCCGTCTTCGCCGGCATCATCGACGCGGCCGATGAAGGGCGAGATGAAGGTTGCGCCCGCCTTGGCCGCCATCCAGGCCTGGACCGGCGAGAAGCACAGCGTGACATTGACCATGGTGCCGGCCTTGGACAGCGTGGCGCAGGCCTTCAGCCCGTCCCAGGTCAGCGGCACTTTCACGGCGATGTTCTTGGCGATCTTGGTCAGGATCGCCGCTTCCTGCATCATGCCGTCATAGTCGGTGGCCAGCACTTCCCCGCTGACCGCGCCCGGCACCACCGAACAGATTTCCTTCAGCGATTCGACATAGTCGCGGCCCGTCTTGGCGGCGAGCGAGGGGTTGGTGGTGACGCCATCCACCAGGCCGCTGGCGGCATATTCGCGGATTTCCGCCACATCGGCGGTGTCGAGGAAGATTTTCATGGACGGGGGACCTTATTTATTGACCTGTGATTGGGGCGGGGCGTACCCCATTCTAACCCATGATACGAGCCCGCTTAAACCCCGCATCCAACGTGGAAATCCAGCCAAAAGCGGTGGTCGGCGTGCTGCTGCCGCTGCCGCTGGCGGGGGCCTATGACTACAAGCTGCCGCCCGGCGTGAACGTGCCGCGCGGCACCGTGGTCGCCGCACCCCTGGGAAACCGCGAAGTGCTGGGGGTGGTGTGGGGCAAGGCCGAAGGCACCGTGGGCGACAACCGCCTGAAGGAGGCGGTGCCGCTGGATGGTGGGCCGCGCCTGCCGGAGAAATTGTGCGACTTCATCGATTGGGTGGCCGACTACACCCTGAACCCGCCCGGCGCGATCCTGGCGATGGCGTTGCGCAGCCGCGGCGCATTCGAACCCGAAGCCAGGCGCACCGCCTATGTGCGCGGCAGCATCACGCCGCCGCGCATGTCGCAGGCGCGGGTGCGCACCCTGGAGGTGGCGGGCGACGGACTGGCGCGCAGCGTCACGGGCCTGGCCGAAGACGCCAATGTCTCAAGCGCGGTGGTGCGCGGACTGGTGACGGCAGGCGCGCTGATCCCCACCGAGCTGCCGGAATTCGCGCCCTTCAAGCAACCCGATGCGAAGTATGCCGAACCCAGGTTGAATGGAGACCAGCTTGCCGCCGCCACGGTGTTGCGCGATGCGGTGGCGGCGCAAAAATTCTCCGCCCATCTGCTGGACGGTGTCACCGGATCGGGCAAGACCGAAGTCTATTTCGAGGCGATTGCCGAGGCGCTGAAACAGGGCAAGCAGGTGATGATCCTGCTGCCGGAGATCGCGCTGACGGTGCAGTTCCTGGAGCGGTTCGCGGCGCGCTTCGGGGTGCGCCCGGCCGAATGGCACAGCGACCTTTCCCAGAAAGAGCGCCGCCGCACCTATCGCGCCGTGATGAATGGCGAGGCGCGGGTGATCGTGGGAGCGCGCTCGTCGCTGTTCCTGCCATTCGGCGAACTCGGCCTGATCATCGCCGATGAGGAACATGAGCAGGCCTTCAAGCAGCAGGACGGCGCCATCTATCACGCCCGCGACATGGCGGTGGTGCGGGCGCGGATCGAGAACTGTCCGGTGGTGCTGGCCAGCGCCACGCCGTCACTGGAAAGTTACGTCAATGCCCAGCAGGGCCGCTACACGCACCTGAAACTGGTATCGCGCCACGGCATTGCCGAAATGCCGGAGGTCCGTCTCATCGACCTGCGCAAGGAACGCGATGGGCCGGACGTCGAGAAGAAGGCGCAATGGCTGTCGCCGCCGCTGCGCGCGGCGCTGGAAAAGACCCTTGCGGCGGGCGAACAGGCAATGCTGTTCCTCAACCGGCGCGGTTATGCGCCGCTGACCTTGTGCGAAGCCTGCGGCCACAAATTCACCTGCCCGCATTGCTCGGCCTGGCTGGTGGAGCACAAATACAAGAAGCGCCTGGCCTGTCATCAATGCGGCTATGAACTGCCGATGCCCTCGGTCTGCCCGCAATGCAATGAGAGCGGCACCCTGATTCCCTGCGGCCCCGGCGTGGAGCGGGTGGCCGAAGAGTTCGCTCAATTCTTTCCGGCGGCGCGCTTTGCCATCGCTTCGTCCGACATCCTGCACGGGCCCGCCGAAACGCAAGGAGCCATTCGTGCCATGGCCAGGCGCGAAATCGACGTCTTGATCGGCACCCAGATCGTCGCCAAGGGCCACCACTTTCCGCAGCTGACCTTGGTGGGCGTGGTGGACGCCGATCTGGGCGGCAGTGACGGCGATGTCCGGGCGCGAGAGCGCACCTTTCAATTGCTGCATCAGGTATCAGGCCGCGCCGGACGCGCCGAGAAGCCGGGACTGGTGCTGCTGCAGACCCGCAATCCCGAAGACGCCGTGATGCAGGCGCTGGCCAAGGGCGACCGCGACGGCTTCTATGAACAGGAGCGCGGTTACCGCGAAGCCTATGCCGCCCCGCCCTATGGCCGCCTCGCCGCCCTGGTGATCAGCGGCTATGACGGCGAAGCGGTGCGCGACATCGCCCGCCAGCTGGGCAAGGCCGCGCCCAATGCCAAGGATGTAAAGGTGTGGGGGCCGACCCCCGCCTTTTACGCCCTGCTGCGCGGCCAGACCCGCGAACGCCTGTTGGTGCAGGCCGCAAAAGGCGTGGACGTGCAGGCCTATTTGAAAGCCTGGCTGGCCGCTATAAAGGTCCCCGCATCCGTGCGCGTTGCGGTGGATGTGGACCCCGTCAGTTTTTTCTAGCCCGGAACCATGGCGAAGAATTCCATATATTTCGTCTTCACCCTGCCGCCGGTCAGCGGCGGCCATTTCGTGGCGCTGGAGCATATCGCCGCCCTCAATCAAATGGGCTTCAACGCCAAGGTCTATTATGTCGGCGCCCCCGACGGTTTTGCGCAATTCACCGTGCCTGCCGTGCGCGCCGGGGCGCCGCTGCTGACGGACGACATCATTGTGGTGGGCGAGGATCACGGGCCGCTGCTGAAGGAGCTGCGCAATCTCACCTGCATCAAGGTGCTGCACCACCAGGCCTTCTTCTATACCTTTGCCGGCTTCGGCAGTATCGGCGATCTGATCGGCTATCCCTTTGCGCGGGTTATCGTCGCCAGCGATTTTAGCGCCACGCGCCTGAAGGCGCTGGGCGTGACCCATCCCATCAGCCGGGTGCGTCCGGCGGTGCCGGAAATTTTTACCCCGGGCGAAAAGCGCCTGCAGATCGCCTATGCCCCGCACAAGCGCCCGATCGAAGCCAATTTCCTGCGTGGCTATTTCGGCGCGCGCTTCGGCGAATATGCCCATGTCCCCTGGGTGCCGCTGGTCCAAATGAGCCGCGCCGATTGCGCGCGCGCCATGGGACAGAGCGCGGTCTATGCCGCGCTGCCGCTGCTGGAAAGCCTGGGGCTGATGAACCTGGAGGCCATGGCCTCGGGCTGCCATGTGGTGGGCTATACCGGCCATGGCGGAGCGGAGTATGCGACGCCGCAGAACGGCGACTGGATCGCCGACGGCGACCATGATGCCTTTGTCGAAAAGCTGCGCGACGCCTGCAAATTCTATGAATCCCGGCAGGCCAATCCGAAGATCGCAGCAGGCCGCGCAACAGCGGCGCAATTCTCCCGCGCCGGGTTCGAATCCGAACTG